>NZ_CP150886.1:0-302641 GCF_038050375.1 Okeanomitos corallinicola TIOX110
TTTGGCTTCTCCAGTGAGTACAATTTCCTCAATTGTTACCATGTCTTTAATTTGGTCAAACTGTGCTTGAGTAATAACTTTTTTGGTGACTAAATCTTCTGGAGAACCATAAGGCCGACTGGCTTGTATTTTGTTAGATAAAGCGGGAACACCTAGTTTAGCTTCAAATTTATCTAACTCTGACAAAATAGCACTATTGATATTAATTTTCGATTTACTACTATGACTACTGTGGTTGCTTGCTTGGGTAACTGCTGGATTAGGTGGGGTTTCAACCGTGGGTGTGTTCCCTACACAAGAACCAAGGGAAACTACAATACACGCAGCGATTGATAAGAAAATATAGCGAGGTTTAATCATGTTTGCACCTGGTAACAATCTAATCATAACTATCATTTGATATCTATCATAAATGAAAATATTTATCAACTACGATTATAAAAGTATAGTATTTAATGTAAAATAAATCACTTTTATGCGAATTTAGATAGCCGTAGTTGAGAGTAGTTTAAATTCCGTTGATACTCAACTATCTTTTTTTGAGCGATCGCATAATCTATACTAGAATTAGGTATTCTAGACATCAAATCAATGGATTTTTGCCAATTATCAATCACCATTTGCCATTCCTGTGATGATTTTGCTATTTGTGTGAGATTAGCAGCTTTCATAGCATAGTTAATACCTTGACGAAATAAATCAGATTTAGGCAAATTCCAAATTTTGATCTTTGCATCTGCACCACCACTAATCAAAGTATGATTATGAGGGTTAAAAGCTAAAGACCAGACAGGTTTAGTATGACCTGTAAAAGTATTAATTAAGTTACCAGTTTCTACATTCCATAACTTCACTGTTTGATCATAACCACCACTAGCTAAAGTTTGACTATCAGAACTAAAAGCAACAGAATAAACAGCTTTATTATGTCCTGTTAATACAGCAGATAATTCTCCATTTTTAATATTCCATACTTTAATAGTATGATCAGAACTAGCGCTGGCAATATATTTACCATTCGGACTAAAAGCAATAGACCAAATTGGTTTTTTATGTGCTACTAAATGTGTTCGTAATTTTCCTGTTGGTAAATACCAAATCATAATTTTTCCACTCTGTCCACCACTGACTAAAATTTTACCATCGGGACTAAAGGCAACAGTTCTTACTTCATCAGAATGTGGTAAATTGAGAAAAAGAACTCCAGTTTTTAAATTCCAAATTTTAACAGTTTTATCCCAGCTACTACTAGCCAAAAATATTCCATCAGGACTGAATGCAACTGATTTAACATCGTCTTTATGTCCAGAGAATGTCTGAATTAATTTTCCGGTTTTCAAATCCCAAATCTTAATATTATTATCCCCACTACCACTGGCAATAATTTGATTATTTGGACTAATAGCGACAGAATTAACTGAATCTCCGTGACCAACAAGTTGACGAGTAATTTTACCAGTTTGTAAATCTCGGACATCAATATCTTTATTAAGATTACCATTAACTATGGTATTTCCATCTGGGCTGATAGCTAAAGAATAAACTCGTAAACTTTGCACATTAATATATTTGTGATTTAGATTTACACCATAATTACCTTGATTAAAGTTGAATTTAATCAAACATAAAATTATTAGACTAGAAAGAATACATCCTTCTACACTAAAAAAGAACTTATAAATCGGGAATATTTTGAGCATAATTAGTTTTCCTCACTTTTACTCGGATGGCATTTTTAATTAATTGATTTAAATTATGAATTTTTCCGTTGTCAGATTAGATTATTTATAATGTTCTAACCAACGTCTTCTAAAAAATAAGACAATAGTCACTGTCATTAATATAATTTCTATGAGAGTAATAATATTCCAATGTCCATACATCTTTTCTTTAATGTGCCATAATATCAAAAACATACATACATAAGTTGATTTATGTAGTTTTCGCCAATGTTTTTTCATTTTTTTAATACTCCAATCATTAGATGTAACAGCTAAGATGGCAAACATTATTAATGTTACTGTTCCTTCTAGGGAAATTTTATAAGTTTGTAGATCAAATAAATCCACATTTCTTTTGACAATTATTAATCCTGCATGAATTAAGGCAAAAATAAAAGCTAAAATGCCTAATTGACGACGATATTTTAATAAATTCATCGTTATTTTTGCTTTTTTTATCTGTGGAAAAACTATTCTAATCGAACTAGGTAATAAGGTTAATATGTAAGTCAATAATGATATGAAACCTAGTAAATTAGCAGAAGATACTGAAGTGTCTATTAACATGGTAACTACATCCTGGTTAGCTAAAAATAAAGAAAATAGTTTATACTCAGAACTGATGACAAATAATTGAATTCTATAAAAAATTACATTATTTAGCAAGTTTACATAAATGCAAAAAATTCTCAAAATAAAGATAAAAAATAATTCTGATAGTCACCTCAACTGTAAACTCAGGTATGGTTTACAGTCTTTTGAGCTTCCTCTGCTGCTATGACTTCAAACTGTCCCATACATCCGTTTTCAGCTATAGCATCTTGATGGGGATGAAACATATACTTACCTGGATAAGCAAAAGCAAATTCCAAAATATGTCTTTCTGCAACACCCATCGTTAAAACATCCGTCTTTTCACTGGGAGTCATCGTCATTCCCGAACGATAAACATCAAAAAAGTTAGCGTGTAGATGAAATGTTACAGCTGGGTCAAATTCAATAATATTTAATACATAAGCTCTAATTAATTGATTTTGATAAATCTTAATCGGGTGTTGCATATAATGATTCGGTAAACCATTAAATGAATAATATTCATTGCTGTTATCATCATTAATATCATATCCAGACATAATTAAAACTATCTCATCCGCAGCATGGCGAGGTTGAGGCGGATCAATAATAAACATCCCATACAAACCCTTGGCAATATGACGGGTTACAGGGGCAATATGGCAATGATATAAATGCACTCCATAGGGTTCTGCATCAAATTCATAGATGGTTGCTTTCCCATTACTCACAGGACTTACACCGTCCATGTTTGCGGGATGAACTCCATGAAAATGCAAAGAATGGGAATGTCCAGCCTTATTGAGAAATAATACTCTTACTCGTTCTCCTGCTTTTGCCCTTAACGTTGGCCCAGGGATACGGCCATTGAGATCCCAAATATTGTAAGAAACAGCATTATTAAGCTGAATAGTGGAAGTGCCAGCTATTAACTGAAATTCCCGAATATTTCGCCCATTTTCCTGCTTGACTGTCCCATAATCAAAGTTCCGTATCATTTGCATGGGTTTGACAGCACTATCAGAAGTGTCAACTTCCATAGGTGGAACTATGACCTTAGTATTATTTTTGGCATTTAGATTCTGAAAAACTGCTGATGCACCTATCAAACCACCACCAACTATTCCCATTTTTAGGAGTTGACGGCGATTCCATAATCTATCTTTACTGAAGGTAAAGTTATCGGACATGAAGGTAATTTTGACAACTGCTAATAAAGGAATTGCAAATTATTTGCAATTAACTCTATGTATACTATAGGAGTTAGAAATTATTGTCAATAAGTATGGAAGTTCTAGACCAGCGAAACTTATAGCAATGGACAGGGGTTAAAGTCGTAATGACATCAGTAATTTGTTATGAATGGTTAACAGAACCGCCTTCACAATGTTTACAGCAACTAGCATTAGACCTATCTATTGCATTTCTAAGCGTCAAGGCATTGCTTTTACAAAGCGTTTATCTGTGATTGAAAACCAAAACTTATTCTCAAAAAACCATTTTCCTAACTATATTAAACACGGTTGGAACATGGACTTTTGCAAGATTACGAAAAACCTGGATTTGTACAGGTTTAGCACTGCTAAACCCCTATCTATAGAATCAAATGATGAAGCTGTTTTGAGTATAGCTAATCCATGAGTTTAAGAAAAATTGTTTCTTTTGTCTTGCTGTTATTTATTCCCCTATCCGTAGTTGCCAATATTAAACATTGGGGAGAGATGGCGATTTTTATCACCTCGGCGTTGTCTATTATTCCCCTTTCAATTTGGTTAAGTACGGCTGTGGAAAGGGTTGCAGTGGTTACAGGTCCGACATTGGGAGGATTAGTTAACGCCCTGTTTGGCAATACTACCACGATTATTATTGCTCTCACTGCCTTGAAACAAGGGCTAGTAGATATAGTTCAAGCAAGCATTACTGGCAGTATTCTCAGTGATTTACTACTGTTTATGGGAATCGGAATGCTTACCGGAGGAATTCGTTATAAAGAACAAGAATTCAGACCTATTCTAGCCAGAGTTAATGGTTCTTCTATGACATTAGCAGTGATTGCGATCGCCTTGCCCACACTTGTAATTTATACTTCTAATGTAGTTGAAGTTTCGGCAATTCTCAATCTTTCTTTAGTTGTCGCGGCGATTCTCCTCATCGTTTACGGGTTAACTCTTTTATTCTCCTTAAAAACCCACAGTTATCTTTATGAAGTGGCTTTGAGTAATGAAAATGCCATTGCTCACGAAGTCAGTAAAGAAGAAGAATCACAGGTATGGATTTGGTTATTAGTATTACTTGCTGCCACTATTGCAGTAGCTTACGAATCGGATTTATTCGTCAATGTAGTTGATTTAGTAATGGAAAGATTTAACCTCACGCCTTTATTTGTTGGAGTCATTGTTATCCCTTTAATTAGTGATGTAGCAGGTGTTGTGACTGTTACCCAACTTTCTCTAAAAAATCAGATGGATTTAACAGTTTCTGTGGCTTTGGGAGATAGTTTGTTAGTGGCATTATTCGTTGCTCCCCTGTTAGTCTTTATTGGACAATTTCTCAATCAACCAATGGATCTCAATTTTAATCCCTTCGAGGTTGTGGCATTAATTATTGCTACGATTGTGACGAATTTAATTAGTTTTACGGGTAGATCAAACTGGCTAGATGGTACATTGCTCTTAGCAACCTATCTAATTTTAGTTGTGGCATTTTATTATCATCCTGCTTGATGGTGTTTAAATAATTTATTTTCTATCAGATGTAATTGTTTCTGATGTGCTTTGAGAAGTTGTGTGATTTCAATAATTTCACCTAAATTAATGCTATTTTTTGGATAGGTTTATAGTTAGGTAAAATTTGACTAATTTGAGAAGAATTAATCTTCAAATGACTTTGTAAAATCGGGAAAATCACATCACGAAAATCTGTAGTTACTTCCAAATCTCGCTGTTGATAAAGTTGATTAGGAGCTAAACCAGGCCAATCTCCATAAACTTTACCACCCTTAACTTTTCCACCTAAAACCCACATCACATTACCATGACCGTGATCTGTACCACCATTATTATTTTGTTGAAATGTGCGGCCAAATTCCGACATCACAACAATAGTTGTATCTTGATAAACACTGCCTAAACCTGCTACTAAAGCCGTCAAACCTGTTCCTAATGATTCTAAATTTTGGGCTAATTTTCCTTGACTACTTCCTTGGGCTGCGTGAGTATCCCAACCACCTAAAGCCATAAATCCTAATTCAATTCTAGGATCTTTTGCCATTAATTTTGCCAGTCTATTGGCATCTTTAGCAAAACCAGTAGGTAAAGGCGCTCCATTATCAGCCATTTTCATTTCTTCATTCAAGTCTTTCATGATTGCTTCACGTGCCATTCTGCCTTGAATATAAGTTTGACTAAGGCTATCTTTACCACTATAAAGTTGATCAAATGCTGTTGCTACTTGAGGACGATCTATGGCAAAACGTTTTTTAGGATTTCCTCTAGTTGGTAAGTTAGCTATGGGCATTTGACCATATAAAATCCATGGTGTATTTGATCCAACTGTGACTGCTTGGACAGGAGTTTTTTTAGCGATTACACCTAGTAAACGATTCATCCAACCATCTCTAGTTCCTTTATTTCCCGGAGTGCCACTTTCCATATATTTTTGGGCATCAAAATGGGAACGTGTGGGATCATTTAAACCGCAAGCATGAACAAATGCCAGAGTATTTTTTTGCCATAAAGGTGTTAACGAAGATAGGGCTGGGTGAAGTCCAAAACGTCCATCTAAATCTATTACTCCTCCAGTTTTACCTGGCTGGGGTATGGCTATTTTCGGTCTGGCTTGGTAGTAGGCTGTTTCTGTGTAGGGAACGACGATATTTAAACCATCTACTCCTCCTCGTAGAAAAATCACAATTAGGCGTTGTGGATTATTTTTAGCAGTTGCTGAATGGGCAATCCAAGCATTACTACCAATAGCTGTAATTAAGGAAGTAGAAAATAGTCCAGTTTGGATCAGAAAATCACGTCTTTTCATGGTTTAGTTGAGTTAAAAATAAATAGTTATAAGTTATAAATTAATTAACGCTGCATAAATTCTGGACTACCTAAGATTAAGCCACCACGAATTTCTTGCGGACTTGAAGCGATCGCGTTTTGAGTTTGCGGAGAAAATGAATTACCCAATGTCATCATCAGTTGTTTATAGTCTACTGGAATAGATTTAGTGGCTGCTTTAGTTTGAGTGTTTCTTCTGTTACCAGGCTGATTTTTCTTGCTAGGTTTAACTATATTTAGATTATCCTTCTGGCTAGGCGGTAGAGTTTTTTGGGGTTTTGGTTTTTTGATCTGATTTGGATTTTTGCTGGGAGGTAAACTAGATATTTGTAAATTACCTTGGGCGATGGCAGTTGCAAAATTTAATCGGCGAGTCATAGCATCAGGATTTAACCAAGCTTCCTTAGTGTTTTTATAACCATCTGGACTTTCACATCTATATAATGGCATGGCTAACTGACCAAATAATTCTAAAATTGGGCGTTCATTTTTTAGTTCCATTCCTGTTGCCCTAACTACAGAAATAGCATATTGATAAGGTGTTTTAAACTTACTATTAAAGTTTTTCTGATCCCAAAATTCAGAACTTTGAAATAAAGTATTTAAGACTTCACGAATGTTGCCATCTGTAGCTAAATATGTTTGGGAAAGTTTTTTAACTAAAGTTTCTGGAGGGCGATCATTAACAAAATATTGAGCTAACTTAAAACTAATATGTCTGGCAGTCGCTGGACTACGAGCCAATATATCTAAAGCCTCTTCTCCTTCCGCTTTACCCTGACCTTTAATTTTATGTCCTAAAAAAACCTTGTCACTAGCATCATGATGTCGAGAATTAAACTTAAATCCAGAACCATTTGAATTATGATCAGTTTCTACCCCCCAACCACTAAAAATCTTGGCTAAAGCAATTACATCCTGTTGAGTGTAACCACCATCCACTCCCAAGGTATGTAACTCCATCAGTTCCCGTGCATAGTTTTCATTTAAGCCATCAGTTTTTTTCTTGGCATCAGGACGATTATTTACCTTATTTTTAGCATTATCCAAATACAACAACATAGCTGGGTGGTGTGCAGTTGCTCCTAATAAATCTCGGAAACGTCCCATAGTATGTGGACGAATTGCTTCTTGTTCATAGGCACCTACCCAAATTCTGTTTCTACCCTTAGCAGAACTAACATTAAAATGGTTGTACCAAAAGTCAACCATGACTTCTTGTAGCTGACGATTGCTGCTAGTAGCTCTTAATAATCTGGATGTAACAGTTTCCTGAAAAATTTCTCGACTTTTCCCCATTAAAGCTTGCTTTTTCTCTTTCTTGGATGTCACTCCTTGAGAAATAGTAGTTGCATATTGCACTCGTTGGACTGGATTTAAACTTAAAGTCTTCATCTGAGCAAGTTGACGAGTCAGACTTTCTGGTTCAGGAATGGAATCTGGGGATAATTGTTGTTTTATATAACCATTTATACCCAGAGATTCCACCTTTTGAATATCCCCAGGTGCAGAACCAAAACTCAACCGATTGATTACGTGTAGTATTTTTGGATTAACTGGTTTGGAATCTGCGCGAGCAGGAGAGATACTGATCAACAACAGCAACAGTGAAAATACCCAGCGTTTAGTCTGCACATTCATAGTTTTATCTTGGTTGTGATGGAAGATTTGGAGGCGCGGGAAAACGTTTTTGGAGATGTTCAGACCACTTGCGGCGTTGTTTGTTATTAAGAATTTCTCTAATTTCTAAATCATCTTCAAACTCTGCATTGGCTACTTGTTCTCTGAGGCTATTAATCTGACGGTATTTAGCGCGAACTTCCTCTTTAGTCGCATTTCCAGCTATTAACCGTAAAAATTCTTGGTTAGCTTCCCGCAGTTCTTGTCTCTTTTTTTGCATCCGTTCTCTAACTGGGTTATTTCTACGAATTTCTTGAATTTTTTCCAATTGCTTAGGTTTTAACTCTAAATCTCTGGGCAATCCTTGCAAATATTCTACATTTTGGTCAGGTTTTTTAGCAGGGTTTTGGCTGGGATTTGCCCAAACCAGAGAATTACCCATGACAACCAAAGCAAAAGTCATCAGTGATGCACGACTTAATAACATTTAGAATCCCATCCTTTGGATATGACTGAAATTGACACCCAGTATTGAGACGAAAGAAGGCAAAATTAGTTTCTGTTATCAAGGTAAAGTTTTAGGCTTTTTACACAAACTGTTTAGTAAATTCACACATTAAATCTACTCTACCTTTCCGCAACATAGCCGGATCTAATCTTTCTGTAGTATTACAAGTCATTAACACCACTAACCGCTGTTTCATCTGTACACCAGATTCATCAATTACACTTTGATATAAAGTCCCATCTAGCAAAGCTAAAATATGTTCAGTTTTATTATTATATTGTGCTACTTCCGAAGCCCTATCTTGAGCTAAGTTATCGGCTTCATTGATAATAATACAAATTCTTTCTAAATAGCTAGGCGGAACAAAGTTGGTAATGGCATCATGGTCTAAAATAAAAATCACATAACCCAAAGGTACAAGAATTTCCTTAGCTACTGATTGCGTCCAAGCTGTTTTCCCTGTCCCTGGTTCTCCATGTACCACAACCGCTAATTGATGTTGATTGAGAATTGACTGCTGAACTAAATCAGTAAAATTTTGAATTTCTTGAGGAAAAGAATTAATCGGAAATTGATTTTGTACCTTACCAACACGGCTTTGATATCCACTTAACATCACTGCTAAATCATAGGTAGCTTTATTAGTTAAAGGGGCTAAATCTTTCGACATTAAAGTGTATTGTCTTCTTCCTCGTTCATAGGGATCAACTTGTAGCCAAACATCATGTTTTGACCAATAAGCATAAACAGTATTAATGATATCTAATCGTTCCCAGCTAATAAATTTTTCCACGGGAAAATAGAAATCTCTTTCTGAGTAATACTGGGTGATGATATCAGGACGTTCTAATAAACGTAAAATTCTTAAAACTGTAATTTCTTGTAATAAATTGAGAACGTAATCTATGGGAATACTGTTACGACTGACGAATTGAACAATAGGGGTTTCTGTACTTAAAATGTCTTTGTAACGATAATCTGGGTTTTGTGCATCGGGTGTGATAAAGTTCCAAAACTTTTGAAATTCACTCCGAGTATAGTCAGAAGCTAAATTTACTATATTTGCCCACCAAGCATAATCTTTTCTCGCTAAAGCATCTGCATAAAAACTGACTAAATTAATACCTCTTTGGGCTAACTCTTGGGTATCGTTAAATATAATATTTTGAAAATGCTCCCAATCAAAATCCCGCTGAAATGGTCGCCAACCACTCGATAGTAGATTTTGCCGGTTATTATTTGCGGAATTATTATCGTTACTGCGGAAATAATCGAAATCCATAGGAATCAGAAGTTAAAAATTAAGAGTTAGCAATTGTTAGTATTAAATCAAACTCAGTAAATATTCAGTTGTTTGTTAACCTTAAACAGGGCTTCGCTGTATATTACATATATTACACAAATATACTCACGTCAAGTATTTTAAAACTTGACTATATCCATCAACAAATATTGTTATTAATTGTTATCAATTGATTACTGAAAAACCGCCGTCATCTTTTTTCATATCTCCGTGGGACATACTATTTTATTCTAAACATAATCAACTTGGTCATCTATTCTAATGCTAAATATTATGTTCATAGCTAATTTATAGCACTTTTATCACACTTAGTTTCTACTTATAACCAGGTTAATAGTGATACTAAAGTAAATAACTATGAATTTGATTATATAAAGTTACTATTAACTTATGAGGAAATTATGCTGTAATTTTGCATATAATCAAAAAGTGTCTGCTAATACGATTTAGCTTGGGTCTTTATTTACAGTTTGATTGGAATCAACATTACCATCAACTAAGTAGAACGGACTGAATAATTCAAAGTAGTGAGGAATTTATTCCTTATTTGAGGACTAAAGTCCCCACTACGAAATCATCTCAAGATTTTTTACATTACTTAATCTACTTTGATTTATTCTCGTCTACTTACTTAAATAAAAACAGTAAAACATTAGCTTATTGACAATCAGTCTCTGATTATAGCTTGTAGGATTACTGCCTAATTTAACTTAAAAGACCAGATAGCCTCATTTAATCCTCTAGATCACAGATGTATCTGACATATTCATTCATGAGTAATGAGCATAAGCAAAAATCTCAGCCGCCCTTAATTTTAGTAGTAGAAGATCATGATGACAGTCTACTATTACTAAGTTATGTACTGGAATCACTAGGGTGTAAATTCATTTGTCAAAGTGATAGTAATACCACAGTATTGGTAGCACAAGAGTATCAACCAGATTTGATTTTATTGGATATTTTATTACCTAGTCTTAATGGTCTAGAGGTGGTGCAACATTTAAAGTGTGAACCACTAACTTTCCATATTCCAGTAGTTGCAGTTACGGCTTTAGCGGGTAGGGATCAAAAACAACACATACTCAGAGCAGGTTTTGATGAATATATCAGTAAACCTTATATGTTGGAGGATTTAGAAGCAATACTTTATCGTCTACTGGATCGTAAATTACAACCTCACTTAGATTTGGAAATATATCAGGAAAGTTACAACTAATTACTGTTGATTTACTGTTGATTTACTATTCATTTACTTTTGGTAGTTTAATTGTGAATACACTACCTTTACCCAATTCTGAACACAGTTCTACTTTTCCACCATGAGCTTCTACAATTATTTTTGATAAATGTAGTCCTAAACCACTACCGGCTCTGTTGTGTTTGCTGTTCTTGCCTTGACGAAAGCGCTCGAAAATTGTTTCTTGATCATCTGCGGCTATTCCATAACCTGTATCAGCAACTGCAATCATAATGGCATTTTTATCAGTAGAGATGCTAACTTCCACACCACCTGTATCTGTAAATTTAATAGCATTAGCAATTAAGTTGTTAAATACTCGACGTAATTCTAATCTATCTCCCAGGACTATTGCTCCAGGGTTTTCTAGCTGATTTAATTGATGGGTGTTTAATTGTAGGTTTAAGTTTTTATCAATCGCAATGGGATTTAGTTCATCAATTACTTCTCTGACTATTTCTGTTAAGTTACATTTGGCTAAATTTAAGGTCTTTTTTCCAGCTTCAAAGCGATAAACTTCTAGCAAGGTGTTAACCATTTGCATTAAATTTTGGTTACTGCGGATCATCACTGCAATTGGTTCTTTCATGTCTGGAGGAATTGCTCCAAATACCTCTTGCTGAAATAAAGCTAACATCCGATCAGCTGCTACTAAAGGTGTGCGTAAATCATGGGTAAGTCGAGAAACAAAATCTTCTCGCTGCTCCGTCATTTTTTGCTGTTCATCCATACTGCGTTTGAGTCGCAAGAGCGATCGCACCCTAGCTAATAATTCATCGGTATTAAATGGTTTACGAATAAAATCATCAGCACCTGCATCTAATCCTTCTACTACGCTTGATTCATCAAAGGCTGTAATTAACAAAATAGGAATATAGTTGAGATCAGAATTACTTTTAATTCTACGAGTGACTTCATAACCATCCATTCCTGGCATCATTACATCTAGTAAAATTAAATCTGGTGGAGACTGTAAAACTTTTTTTAAGGCAGTTTCACCATTTGAGACTAAATCAATTTTATATCCTTCACTTTCTAATAGGGTTTCTATTATAATTAGATTATCTTGAATATCATCAACAGCAAGGATACGAGCAACCTGATCACTTTTTGCAAAAGACATAATATTTTACTTTATCTATCAAATTTTTGACACTGCTTATCTATCTAACGCTGGAGGTGAGGATTACCCTTAACTACTTTATTGAATTGAGTTTGTATGGGGAATGAATTAGAATGAGGATGATAAATTACATCATCACTACTCATCAAATTAATATGATATTTATGTCCCATGCTTGCCGATACATTCATTTGTCGTGGTATGTCAATCCTGAATACTGAACCGACTCCTAACTGACTCTCTAATAATATTTTACCTCCCATCATTGTGACTAATGAATTGATAATTGCTAATCCTAAACCTGTACCAGTATATTGACGATTTATGCCTTGGTCTACTTGTCTAAAAGCTTCAAATATATTTTGAAAGTTTTGAGAAGAAATCCCTATTCCTGTATCCCTAATAGTAATTGTAATTCTGTCTTTGTTCTGCTCTTGCACTTCTACCCAAATACTACCAAACTCCGTAAATTTGACGGCGTTAGAAAGTAAATTCAGTAAAATTTGACGGATTCTAACCGGATCATTTAATACGAATGTGTTCTCTAAGTTTATGTCTAAAAATAAAGATAAGTTTTTACTTTCAGCTAAAGAACGTATTTCCGTCACTGTACTATGAACAGTTTTTGCTAGATCAAATATTTCTACTTTTAAATCTAGTTTTCCAGATTCTATTTTGGCAAAATCTAAAACCTCGTTGACAAGGGATAGTAGCTGTTTTCCATTATTAAGTATCCGCTCTACCATATCAGTTTGTTTATTAGTAAGTTGTCCAAATTTAGGACGTAATAATATTTGTGAAAATCCAATAATGGCGTTCATTGGAGTTCTCAGTTCATGGGATATGGTGGCTAAAAATTGCGATTTTAATCTTGATGTTTCTATAAGTTGCAAGTTTTGTAATTGTATTTGTCGGCGTTGCTGCTCTAATTCTTGGTTCTTACGAGTTAGTTGTTCATGACTTTTATTCAGCTGCTGATATACTGAATCTACTTTCATTTCAGCTTGATGCAAACGCTTCACACTCCGTAAAATTCTGGGTAAAGTTTCTGAAGATACCTCTGATTTAAAAAAATATTCTGTTGCACCTGCTTTAATCAAATTCACGGCGATTTCTTCTTCTCCGGGAATGGTGAGGATAACTACAGGAACTTTAATTCCTAAAAAATTAATTTTGTGAGTTAAAGTAAAGCTATCTTGTTTTGGTAGGCAATAATCAAGAAAAACATAGTCAAACTTTACATTTTTGAGAGTAGAGAGCGCGTTATTAACATCTGTTTCCTGATAAATATCTATCTGCATATCTGCTTCTTTCACGGCTAGATATGCTGCCATGCTTTCTACTTTATTATTATCTACAACCAAGATTTTTAGCTTCTCTTCCATTAGTTTTTATTGTCGCTGTTCAGTAAATTGTGAAGTACAGCATTGCTATTTTCAAACTATGTAATGATCAAAACGGTGAACTTTTAGTAAAATTAGCAAATACCTCATGCTAGGCTAGGAATCATCAGCAGTGATTCAGGTATTTTACACAATATACAATTAATATTATTCACATTTTCTTTATCTTCCTCCATTCCTACTATTTGGTAAATTTTAGATTTTGATCAAGCTCAAAAATCAGATTATATTTGATTTCTAAGCTATATTTGTTAATTTCCCCATATTTAATAGTTAACACCCTCCCCAATCAGAATTTATGGGAAATTGCTGACTGTTAATCAATAATTCCTTGGCAACCATACATAAACCGTAAACTAAACAAAACAGATGATTTTATCAATGGTCTGATGTTGCTAGGAAGTAAAATCAAATACTTTACCTATCTCAACACAATTGTAAATGAGTAGATGATTTACCGTCCTCACCCATTAGTGAGAGTTGCATACAGGCATTGTGTACCATAACCTTGAGCAGTTTTACTGGCTTTTACAACATCTGATACTAGAAGATTTCCGAGGTATCAATGATTGCGTTTACTCAATACTACTAAAATGATGATAATCAGATATACAACTTTGCTTTTAATCAAATCTGTAAACTTTATTACCGTAGTTATTGGCAATATGCTATAAATTTCCTTCTCTATATTCAGAATATGATCATCACATAGTAGATAACCCATCTGTGCATCTTCCCAAATTAGTCTTTAGGACTGTTGCTTGAGAGTTGAAAGTGATTGCTGAAATTGGTAAATTTGTATGAACAGAATCCCTCCTTGTGCTAAGGTGAGAATAGCGGGCTAATAATCTGGACACATAAAATCCAGCTTATTAGCTCTAAATAATAAATGTGTTTGGTTGCTGCTTAACTCTGATACATACACTCAATGATTTATTATCCTACAAATTAACAGATTTGGAAATCAGAGATTGTCAAGATATTTATACTTGCTGTTAATTGAGGATAAAGTAATGTTGACTAATCTTACCAGAGGATTTAGTAAAATTTACAACATTATATCATCTGCTAGTCCAGGACTAAAATCCCAGAGATGGGTAATTTATGTAATATGGTGATGCCATTGATTTCACAAATTTTTAGACAGAGATAAATATGATGGCATATTATGTTAGTCAGTGCCTAGTTAACAAATCAAGCTACAAGACAAAATTAACTAACACATCGGCAGTCATCGTAGAAACTGTGTATGATTTTGTATCCGTCTTAATATTTCATATTTACAGTCAGTCAGCATATATCCCTGGCTAGATTTTTATCTCCATTTTTGCCAAAATTATGTGGAGTTTATTATCTCTGAAGATGGATGCAAGTTACTACCAGTTTAATATATGCTTGGTTTGGACAAATTAGATCAAAAACTTACCCAAAGTTTTAATCCCAATTTAGTACAAATAGTCAGTATTCAACGAACAGCAGTCAGTAGTAAAACTTTAATTGGCTATGCCAAAAAAGATCATTAACAGTCTACTGATTGATTAAATATTCTGACTGTTGCAATTCTTACAAAAATATATATAGTTAGGTGTCAAAATGAGTGACATTAGTATCGTTTTAATTGAAGATCATGATTTAACTCGGATGGGATTAAAGGCGGCATTACAATCACACGTGGGTTTAAACGTGGTTGGTGAAGCGGCTAATGCTACCCAAGGTTTAAAACTATTGGAAACGACTAAACCGGATGTGGCCGTTGTAGATATTGGCTTACCGGATATGGATGGGATTGAACTCACCCGGCATTTTAAGCTGCATCAAGGGGAAAATGGCCAATCGAATACAAAGATTTTGATTTTAACAATGAACGATTCAGAAGATACTGTTTTGGCGGCTTTTGCGGCGGGAGCAGATTCTTATTATATGAAAGAGACAAGTATTAATAAATTAACTGAAGCCATACAAGCAACTTACGCTGGTAATGCTTGGATTGATCCGGCGATCGCCAATGTGGTACTAAAAAAAATGAGATCGGGTTTACCAATGGAAACCGTGCCATCGGATCAACCAAAGACGGTGAAAATTGAAGCTTTATCTCCAGAATATGGGCAAGTATTAGAAACTTATCCTTTAACTCAAAGGGAACTGGAAATTTTAGAATTGATTGTTGATGGTTGTAGTAATAGTCAAATTGCTGAGAAACTTTACATTACAGTGGGAACTGTCAAAACTCATGTCCGCAATATTTTAAATAAACTCTGTGCTGATGATCGGACACAAGCAGCAGTGCGCGCTTTGCGTTCTGGGTTAGTGGGTTAGGCAGATTTTAGGTTAACCGTTCTTGTAAACATTCGGCAATGCGTTTTGCTGCTCCTGGTTTTCCCATGCGTTTGCTACCATTTTCGGCAATATCCTGTAAACGATCAGGATCTTGAAATAGGGTTTGGACTGTGGGAATAACCTTTGCGGGTTGATCTATTAAGATCAATGATGAGCCTAACAGACGACTTTGGGCTTCGGCAAAAGCTGGGTTGTATTGTGGCCCTTTACCGGGAATAGCGATCGTCGGTTTCCCTAAACCAATAAACTGTTCTGTTGCTGTACCTGCCATAGCGATCGCCACATCTCCCCAATGTAAAAATTCATTATAGGATTGTTGACTCAGAATCAGATCAGCATTTTTCTGACCAAAACATAAAGCTTGAGGATCAGCAACTTGCACAGAAGATTGATCCCGTTGTTGCCAACCCATAGTTTGTAAAGTTTGAGATAAAATATCCATATCTAAACCAGGTGCGATCGCCCCTAAAAACACCACCTCTGGCTCCCTAAAACCATCAATTAAAGCCGAGACAGCCATCATCATTACTTCCCAATTATCATAAGCTTCATTAGCGCGAGAACCAGGTAATAAAGTTACTATCATCGGCCTAATTATTTCCGGGTCTTCCACCTCACCATGATCAAAGACTGGATTTGTGAATGTGGGTTCTAAACCATCCATCATCGGATTTCCCGCATCAAACGCCGGAATAGGCCACCTTCTTAATATTTCCGTTGTTAACGCATCTCTAGGAAACACAGCCCGACAACGACGACGACTCATTAACCACCTTTCCCAAGGATGGTAAATTGAACCAGAGAAATTTTCCCACCGTGCGGACTTTGACTTTCTGGGTAACAAACCTACCTCATCCCGCACATAATATTCTGATTTTGCTGTTCCCACGAAAGCATAATTTGCACCACTCATAGCTGCAAATAACAGCGGGACAATATCCCCCACAGCTAAAATCGCCTTTTGATTACCTAATTTTGTCTGTGATTTTACCCAACTGCGTACAGCTTGAATTTGTTTCCAAGTTAGTTGTACCAAACCACCACGCACATCTCGCATCAGTTGACGACTATCCATATAAATAAACCCACCAGATGGCATAGTCTTAACTTCACCAATACAAGGCACATCTAACCTTTGGTAAGCACGGCCTTCACCAACTATCGGTAAAGCAAAGATATCTGGTGGTAAAGATAGTTGTTGTAATTCTTGGATAATCCGCGCTGCAATTATATCCTCTCCATGACCATTACTTAAAACCAACAACTGTAAGCGAGAAGTTTGTTCTAGAAACTTGTTTAATAAAGGTTTTTGAGATAAATCACTCATAATTTATAAAATTTTAGATTTGGGGTTTGTGGTTCGATCACAGTTAAGAAGACAGTGAACGTCTGTCAATGATGCTAAAACCTAGACAATAAAAGAGTTTTACCACTGTCACCTGTCATCCCGGATTTCTCACACCTCTTGCAATTTGTCATCATCCAGGTTGATAATAGACAATATCAATTACCAAAACAACCAATATCTAGATCCCCGACTCATTTCCGCAGTTGGGGATATTCATGTTTAGCGATCGCTTGTTACACTCAAAACGGCTAAATTATTTGATTCTATAAGTAGGGGTTTAGCACTGCTAAACCTCTACACATCAAGGTTTTTCTTCATCTCACAAAAGTCTATTTCCCAACCGTGTTTAGTATACACCAGAAACAAAAAATCACATTCATCTGTCTATTAACCCATAGATAGAAATTTCCATCTATTTATCAACCTACATCATTGCTGATACCATTCACTAATTTGATTAGTGCAATTCATCTATATTGATTGCTAATTATGCGAGTTTCTTCTGCGGCCATTCTTACCTTAGCGACTTTAGCAGCTAACAATATCAATCAACAAGCACAAGCTTTACCTAATCAAACCACAAATCCAGAGGATAAAACTCCTACTACAGATGTGGTAGTAATTCCCTATTTGGAAAATCAAACCACACCCATAGAAAATTTAGCATCTCCGGAAATTGCTAACGTGGTAGAGTTTAGTTCTCTACCTAAATCCCAGCCAGTTGTAATTCCTAGAAATAATAATATTCAGAATAATCGGAATAGCCAAAATAACCAATTAATTACAGATTTAGTAGTTACAGTAACTAATGTTCAAATCATTGGTGCAAATGCAGAACTAGAAACAATAATTCGCCAAATTATTAAAACTAAAACTGGAGGTTCAACCAGTCAAAATCAACTCCAGCAAGATGTAGATGCTATTTTAAAAACTGGTTTATTTGCTAATGCTACTGTTAATAGTATTAGCACCTCTGCGGGAATAAATGTTGTTTATCAAGTTCAACCTATCGTTGTTCAAGCATTACAACTATCAGGGGCAAAGGTGCTAACTTATAAGGTAGCATTAGCAAACTTTCAAAATCAAATTGGTCAAAATATTAGTCCTGCTGCACTGGAGAAAACCGTGACTGAAATTAACCAGTGGTACAAAGATAATGGTTATGCGTTGGCGAGGGTATTATCTATTCAACCTAACCGCCAAGGTGTTCTCACAATTAACGTAGCAGAAGGTTTAGTCAGTAAGGTCAAATTTCGCTTTTTAGGTGAAGAAGGAGAAAAATTTGATAAAAATGGTAATCCCATTAAAGGACGTACTAAAGATGATTTTCTCAGACAACAACTGCAATTAAAACCAGGTAAAATTTTTCAAGATGATTTAGCCCGTCAAGATGTTCAAAGTTTATATAAATTAGGTTTATTTAAAAGTGTTAATGTTGCCTTTGAAGGAGATGCCAATCAACTAGATTTAATTTATGAACTGCAAGAAGTAGGTGCAAGATCAATTAACTTAGGTGGTGGATATAATGCCGATGATGGCATCTCAGTCATTGTCAGTTACAAGGATCAGAATGTTGGCGGTGTTAATGATACTTTAGCGGCCAACGTAGAAGTAAATCGCAGAGATGTACTTTTTAATACTAATTTTAACAGTCCCTATCGCGCCACAAACCCAGAAAGATTGGGTTACAACATCAAGACTTTTAGAAGAAGACAACTTTCTGATACCTTTGATGACACAATTAATTTACCCAACGGTGACAAAGTCAGGGAAGGGAAAATTGGTGGTAGTGTCAGTCTTCAACAGGAAATGGATGGTTGGGATGCTTCAGTAGGATTAAATTATACCCGTGTTACCATCCGCGATCGCGAAGGTGAAATTACCCCTAGAGACGCTCAAAATAACCAACTATCATTTAGTGACACCGGCATTGATGACTTAGTTACCGTCTCCTTTACCGCTACTAAAGACGAAAGGGATAACCCAGTTAAAACCACACAAGGTTCTGTTCTCAGTTTTACCACTGAACAATCAATACCTGTTGGTAACGGTCAAATTACTATGAATCGGTTAAGTGGTAACTATAGCCAGTATATGCCTGTTCAATTATTTAACAGCACCAAGCCCCAAGTATTTGCCTTAAACCTGCAAGCGGGTACAGTAGTTGGTGATTTACCACCCTACGAAACCTTTAACTTAGGTGGTTCTAACTCAGTCCGTGGTTACGATGGGGGTAAGGTTGGTAGTGGTCGCAGTTATGTATTAGCATCCGCAGAATATCGTTTTCCCATCTTCCCCATCGCTGGGGGTGTAGTATTTGCTGACTTCGCAACTGACTTAGGTTCTGGTGATACAGTCATTGGTGATCCAGCAGGGGAAAGGAATAAACCTGGTAGTGGTTTTGGTTATGGTGCAGGGGTGCGGGTTGATTCACCTTTAGGTTTAATTCGTGCTGATTATGGCATTAATGATCAAGGAGAGAGTCGAGTTCATATAGGTATTGGTCAGAGGTTTTAATTTGGGGTGTGGAGTGATAACCAAGATTCAAGGATGTACAGGAGCTAAAACTTGCCAAAATGTCAATCCTTGTAGTACGATAAGACAAGTAACCGACAACCCACATTAAGATTATGCGCTTAAAAAGATGGGAATCTCCCCGTAAGCAAGGGAGAAACGACAAAGGCCGAGGTGGTTCTGCTAGACAAAGACAACTGAAAAAACAAAGACAGGTACTCAGAAACAAACTCAAAGAACAGCAAAAGCCAGAAAACAACCAAAACAAAGACCAACAACAAAATCACAAACCAAGGGAAGGGATAGAAACCTTCCCTATTTTTTTTGTTCTATATCCTGTCACCTGCGATAAATCAAAATATTTTATAATTTTTCTCAAAAACTACTTGACAGAACCCATGTAGTAGCTGCTATATTATTTAGAGTGAAATCAATGGGGCGTAGCCAAGTGGTAAGGCAGCGGGTTTTGGTCCCGCCATCCCTAGGTTCGAATCCTAGCGCCCCAGCATTATGAATAATTCAGAGAGGGTAGATGTATAAATCTACCCTTTTTGTTGTTGATATTAAGGAATAAAAACGACCCTAACATATTCTGGTTATTTCCGTTCAACTGGTGGGTATTATCCTGTGAAAGTTGAATATAAAGAAATAACTGGTGCTGCTGCTCTTGATTTCAAACTTGAAGGACATCAAGCTTTCCGTGATGGTGTTGATACCTCAAAAGAGTGGAATGCTAGTATTTTCCATTGGGATGGACAAGGTAATACACCTTCATTTGAAGTTGGTCGTGATCAAGGCAATTTCATTGGTTCTGTTAATTTAGGCTCAAATACCCGTAGTGATGGTCAAAAAGGAATTAATACTCAAAATTGGGGACAAGGTGCGCCTAATAATGATAATAATCGTCTATCAACTCTTGCAGTTAGTGTTGGAAATGTTGTGAATGATGACACAAAGATTGGTGAAGTTGGTAGCACAGGATTGTCTACAGGTCCGCACTTACATTTTGAGGTTTGGGAGAATGGGGTAAGGAAAAATCCTGAAAATTATCTTCAGTTTTAGGATGAAATAAATTGTCAGGTGTAGGGGTTTAGCAATGCTAAACCCCTAGGTTTTCGGGATAATAGAGTGTGATCGCTATTTCTGGGCTTATGGGAATGTGCGATAAGCTGACCAAAGGTATCGCTTTTGTGGGGATGTGGGAGTGCGATAGCGCAAGTGCGACCTAGTAATCGCAAATAGCTCATAAAAACTTTTGTGGTTATAATTATTAGTAATCTGGTAAGTTATATTAGCTACTATGACTAACTCATTACAATACATCTGTGATTCAGAAGGGCAAACAGTCTCCGTAGTTGTTCCCATTGCCATTTGGCAAGAAATAATGGCTGAGAGAGAAACTGCTTATTTGTTAAGCAGTCCAGCCATGAAAGCGAGATTACTTACCGCTAGAAAACGTCAAGATGGAATTTCTTTGGAAGCAGTCTGTGAGAAACTTGGAATTTGATGCAGATGCTTTTGAGGATTTAGCTTGGTGGATAGAAAGCGACCGTAAAAAAGCATTAAAAATCATCAAACTAATTCGTGAAGTACAACGTAATCCATTTGAAGGCACAGGACAACCTGAAGCACTAAAACACGATCTATCTGGCTGCTGGTCACGGCGAATAGATCAAGAACATCGTCTGGTTTATGAAGTCCTAGATGATAAAATTAGAATTCTCGCTTGCCGATTTCACTACTAAAAAATTGCTTTTGAGGATAATGGAGAGCGATCGCCTATCTGTAGTTGGATAGAGATGATGGAGTGCGATCGCCAATCAACAACTTTCTTTTATATCCTTACTGTTCCGGTGATTTCAAAGCCTGATCCAAAACCTCCCTCGCTTCCTCTGCTTTCCCTTTAGCTTCTTGATAACGCAGATTAGCTTGAGCAAAAGTTTTCAGAACCTTAAAACCTTCCTTTAAACGAGTAATTTCTTCCTCAGTCACAGTTTGATCCGTAAACAGAATATCAACAGCTTTACGGATTTCCAAAGCTTCAGTCCGTGATTCTTGGACTTTTAATTTTAATGTAGCTAAATTACTGAGAACTTGCACAGCTTGAATAACAGCATCCTCACCGCTAGAATTATCAAGGGTTGGTTCTTTTACTTCTATTAACTGTTGAGGACTAAAACCTTCTTCTAACTTTGTGGGTAATTGATCAGCTTCCATTAATTCCATCAACTGATCCATCGCTTTATCACGGGCTTTGGCTGAGTCTTTACCGGGAACAGTGAGAATAATTTCTGGGCTTTGAGCTAGTGTATATTGAACCATAATAAGCAGAGAATTTGCTGGTTTACCAAGCAGGTAGTTAATTTTAACATTTAAGTAAGTACAATAACCTGCTTGTTTGTCTCAGAAGTCGGAGATTAGAAATAATTATTTATACTAAATATTAGCACTATCAAAAACAGGAGAGGAGAGGCATGACTCCCAATCCATCTATTATGCGTTCTGTTGAACAATTGGGCTACCGTGTTACCGTTGGTGATGTAGCTAGTCAAGCTGGACTCAATGTAGCGGAAGCAAATCAAGGTTTATTAGCTCTTGCTGCTGATGCTGGTGGACATTTACAGGTAGCAGAAACTGGTGATATTGTTTATGAATTTCCTCAGAATTTTAGAAACATTCTCCGTAATAAATACTTGCAATTCAGATTACAAGAATGGTGGAAAAAAATTTGGAAAGTTCTGTTTTATTTAATTAGAATTTCCTTTGGCATTTTGTTAATTGCTTCTATTGCTCTAATTACGGTCACCATTATTATCATCATGACTGCTGCTAATTCAGATCGAGATGATGATAATAGAAGTAGCGGTTCTAGAGGTTTTAATTTCTTCTTCTTCCCTGATTTATTTTGGTATTTTAGTCCTAACTATTATTCTGAAGAACGCCGCATAGAAAGAAGGGAAAAGAGTGAGTTTAATTTTTTAGAAGCTGTTTTTTCGTTTTTATTTGGTGATGGTAATCCCAATCCTAATTTAGAAGAGCGACGCTGGCAAGAAATTGGGAGTGTGATTAGAAATAATCAAGGTGCGGTTGTAGCCGAGCAAATTACACCTTATTTAGATAATTTGGGGGAAAAATATCAACAGGAATATGAAGATTATATGTTACCTGTTTTAGTCAAGTTTAACGGTAAACCCCAGGTTAGTCCAGAGGGGGAAATTGTGTATTATTTCCCAGAATTACAAGTAAAGGCTAGTAAAAATCAACATCAGTTAGTTGCACCTTATTTAGATGAAATTCCTTGGCGGTTTAGTGCTGCTGGTTCAGGACAAATTATGCTGAGTGCTGGTTTGGGTGTGGTGAATATTGTTGCAGCTTTGATTTTAGGCAGTTTATTAAGAGATGGTACAGTTGCAGCCCAAATTGGAGGGTTGGTGGCTTTTGTTCAAGGAATTTATGGGTTATTGTTAGCCTATGGAATTAGTTTTTTAGCTATACCTTTGGTGCGTTATTTTTGGATTAAATGGCGTAATGAAAAATTAGCTAATCGTAATCATGAACGTTTAGCCAGAGCAAGATTTTTAGCGAATGCGGATGATTCTTTACAACAGAAAATGGCTTTTGCTGGTCAGTTTGCAACGGAAACGGTGATTGGTAAAGATGATTTAATTTATTCTAGTGATAGAGATTTATTAGAACAGGAATTTGAGCAGGTGAAAAAACAAAATTTGTTAGATGAAGATAGGGAATAGGGAATAGGAAATAGGGAACAAGGAACAGGGAAGAAATTTACTTTTATTGATCCCGACCCCTGTACGGGCGAACAGCCGTTCGCCCCTCCTGACTCCTTGATCTCCTTACTTCGCTTGAATGGGGGTTAAAGCGACACCTTGATAATAGTGACCTAATATCTGGAGGTGGTTTGCTCCCTGTTTAGCTAAGTTGTAAGCGCCCCATTGACTCATCCCTAAACCATGACCAAAACCTAATCCTTGGAGGACAAAGTTACCGTTTCCGTCTTTGTTGAGGGTAAAACGGGTACTTTTGAGTCTGAGTGCGGTACGAACTTCTTCACCTTTGATGACTTTTGTACCTTGATCACCGATAATTCTCAGACTTTTGACGCTGCGGAAGGGTGAGAGAGATTCGATGATCATGTCTTTGACGTTACCAACACCAGAGACTCTGCCACTAATTTCTCCTGGGGTAAATGTTTTCACCCAGTTACATTCTTTGATGTTTTGGTCGAAGTCTTGAACAGCGCGTAAGTACGGAAGGGGGTTGCCCCAAACGTCTTCTACATTTTCAGTGTGTCCACCGGAACAGGCATGAAATACTGAGAGAATAATACGGTTATCGTAAGTGAGGACTTGACCTGCTGTGCTATCTACTGCTGTGTAAGTATTGCTGGATTCACTGCTCACACCTTTATAAATTTGCCAGCGGTCGGGGGTATCTCCTAAGTCATAAATGGGGTTGTTGCGCTGTTGTTCTCGTTTGTAGAGTGCGTAGGTGCGGGCGGCGATCGCCTGAGCTTTTAAGGCTTCTGCTGGCCAGCTAGAGTTCATTTCTCCACCGATGACGCTGTAAAGATATTCTTCTAAATCTACCCAATTAACTGCGGTCAAGCCTTTTTCGGTGGGGATCACTAGAGTTCTACCCCGAAACCAGCGATCGCCTATATAAACATAGCCTTTACCTGTAGGTTCAATCCAAAATAAACCAGATTGCCATTTATCTAAAGCCACTCCCCCAGGAATTGATTGCGCTGCATAAGAATTCATGGCGGGCAATTTTCCCAGAGTGCGGCCAGAACTATCTTTAACTATTGCAGTGGTGGAAGCACCAACTTTGACCTGTTTTACTCCCCTTTCAATTGCTACGCGCAGGATCACAGATGCTTGAGCAGGAGCAACTAAAACGAACCATAGAAGGATTCCTATCCACCAATGTTTTCCTTGAATTCGGGAAAATAAAGCACCTAAATAAAGTTGGATTTTCATGCTGATTATCTAAAAATCATAAGCCTCTACAATTTTAATCAGACAGTTATCCTGTTAGGGAAGTTGCCACAATAGCTATTAGCTTTCAGCAGATGTCTATTTTTCAGCTATTGTCTGTTCTTTGACACCAGAATTATTAACTTCATTGACAATGATACCAATTAAATTTAACTGACTTAAAATTTCTGTGGTTTCCATTAGTTCCTGTGGTGATAACTGACCAATGCGTCCAACTATAACTATGCCATCAGAAATCGAAGCAATAATTCTGGCATCAACGCTATCTAAAACAGAGGAAGTATCTATGATGACTAAATCATAGATTTTTTCAAAGGATTCGATTAATTCCTTTAGTCTGCCTGAACTCAGAAGATTGACTACATCATCTGGTTGAGATCCTGCGGTTAAAACATCAATTGATGGGTGGATTGGCTGAATATAATTGTGAAATTGTGTTTTAATATCATCCAACAATAATAGAGATAAACCCCAATCATTAGAGAGTCCTAATATGTTATGTAAATTAGGCGATCGCAAATTAGCATCAATCACTAATACCCTTTGGTGCATATTTGCTGCACTAGCAGCTAAACCTAAAGCTAATGTGGTTTTTCCTTCTCCCGGTAATGAAGAAGTCAACATTAAGGATTTCAAAGGTAAGGAATTTTTGAAAATTTGCAAATTCTGGTAAATCATATCCAGGTTTTCATGACTGGATAGTTTATTGTTTTTCTCTACTATTGGCGATGCTGACTTCTCCAACTTACTTTGCCATATGTTTTTTAATTTATTTTTTAAACCAGATTTTTTGAATTTGGGAACAGAACCTAAGACACGGATACTTGTGAGTTTTTGTATTTCTACAGGAGAAACAATTACCCGGTTAAACATTTCTAAAAACAAAGCTAACATCACACCTATGATTGGACCAAATATCACACCACTGATAATTAATAACCATTTCTTAGTGCCAATATAAATCCCCAAATCAGGTTCTTCTAGAATCTCTAGATCAAAACCGCCTTGAGCAATTTTAATTCCCAAGGAATTTTGTAATTCCACCAAGTTCTCAAAGGATTTTTGTTGTAACTTCACCTCAGATAACAACCGATTATATTCTGTGATTAAGCTAGGATAATTATTTAGTTGTGAATGAATTGCTTTTTCAGATTTAGCTAAATTATTGTCATTTTTAACAATCAAAGCTCTCTGCTTATCTAACTGTTTTAAGTCATTAGCTAAACTTAAACTAACTTCAGATACACGCTTTGTTTTACTATTGATGGCAGGATTTTTTAACTCTTGTTCTAATAATGCAATCTGAATTTTACGTTTTTCTTCAAGATTGATAATAGTTGGGGAATTATCAGTATAGCGCAAACGCTCCTGAGCTAAACTCATTTCTGTACTTCTAATTTCGTTCACTAAAGCTTGATAAGGACTAGAACTACTCAAACTATTAGCTAACTGTTCATCCTGTTTAGCCGCTACTAATTTTAGCTCTACGCTATTGTAGCGATTCTGGATATCTTCTAGCTGTGAACGGATATTTCTCCGTTGTTTTTGGATATCAGTTAGAGATTCCAACAAGACTTTACTTTGTAACTCTGGATTAATAAAATTATACTTCTTGCGGAAAATTTCTAGCTTTTTCTCTGCGGCTAAAGTCTGACGTTGCAAATTTGGTAATCTATGATTAACAAAAGCTAAACCTTGCTGAATCTGCTGATTTTTTTGCTCAATATTATAATCTTGATAAACTTTTTGTAGTGCTTGTAATACTCTTTTGGTTTTAATGGGATCTGGGTCTTTAAAAGAAACTATAAACACTTGACTATAACCCAAATTAGGTTCATAAGCTTCTTCCGATAACCGAATGTTTAAAAATGATTGTCTGCCGGTATCAACATTACCTTTAATATCGTCTACGGTAATTTTAGGATAATCAGCACTTAGTAAAGTGACAGCTTTTTGTACCAGTTTAGAGCTTACCATTAATTGCATCTGACTGGTAGGTTTCTGAACAGAAATTTTAAAGTTATTAACTTCAGATGTGCTACTAGGTATATTGTTATTAAAAGATAATTCTTGTTCTAAATTATCCTTGACCATGATCTCCATAGAACTTTGATACATGGGTTTAGCAACTACAGCTAAAAGACTTGTTGCTGACATCACTGCACAAGAAACCCCTAAAATCAAAAAGCGGCGATACAACAGAATTGTAGCTATTTTCCTCATATCAAACACGCTTTGTTGAGAGGTAGTAACCATTTTTTTATGATTGATACCAGTTGTAGCCACTATAAAATTCCTCTACTATCAAAACAATATATCTGGAAAATAATCATAAATATAAATTTGGAGATAAACAAATAACACAATTTATACTCCAATTTATCTCTTAAATCACTAAGAGTTATTATTTCCAGACTCATATCACTACTTACTAGAAACTAGGACTTGGTAGCTCTTAGATAATCAATTCGTCTGGATATACGCCTATTCAGCACTATGATAATAAATTTTTCTATCAGATTTTTAAATATTTAATTAAGGATAAATATGAAATTGATTAAGATGATATTGTCAAAGTCTCTGATGATGTATAAAAAACTTTCAAATTCCCCTGTCTTCCCGGAGATTTTCCACCGCCTTTGATGACTGTTTATTACTTTCCAACACTAATTACAGCACTTTCAAGTTAATGAATAAAATTACTCTCTCAATTAAGCAGATGCTTCTAATTTTTACCTTTAATCTTGAGCTTATTTTCTCTTCTTCTAGGTATGTCGTAAACCATGAAATCATTCGCCATAATAGTTTTAGGAAAAATAGCGCGCGCTTCTTTCAGTAAATCTTTTAATTCAATGGCATTCCCAGGAGTATAACGAGGACTAAAATGAGTCATAATTAATTGATGTACACCTGCTAAATAAGCTGTTTGTGCTGCCATGGTGCTGGTAGAATGTAACCTTTGAAAAGCCATTTCTGCATCTTGATGGGCAAAGGTAGCTTCATGAATTAATACATCAGCATCCTCAGCTAGTTTGACTGCACCATCACAATAAACTGTATCTGTACAATAAACAAATTTACGTCCTATTTCTGTAGGTCCGCATAGTTCACTACCATTAATTATGCGTCCATCTTCTAAAGTAACTGTCTCACCACGTTTGAGTTGACCATAAATCGGGCCGGAAGGAATTTTTAAAGCTTTGGCTGTTTCCACATCAAAGCGGCCACTACGGTCTTTTTCTTCTACACGATAGCCAAAAGCAGTGATGCGGTGATGCAGTAAACCACAACTGACCACAAAATCATCATCTTCATAAATTACCCCTGGTTGAACAGTATGCACTTTGATGGGGTAAGAAAAATGGGTGTGAGAATAACGGGAAGCTGCTTGCAGATATTCATTTAAACCCGATGGGCCATAAATATCAACTCGATCTACATTACCAGCTAACCCGCAACTAGCCAAAAGTCCCATTAAGCCAAAAATATGATCTCCGTGCAGATGGGTGATAAAAATGCGGGAGAGTTGGCTGGTTTTTAGTTCACTCCGCAAAATTTGGTGCTGTGTACCTTCCCCACAGTCAAACAACCAGAGATCAGCTTTTTGTGGTAATCTCAGTGCCACACTAGAAACATTACGTGATCTTGTAGGTACACCGGAACTCGTCCCTAAAAATGTAATCTGCACAGTGTTTTTTAACCTTTGGTTTACTCAAGATGAAAGTTAATTTTTCTTGTTGGCATTATCGTTAGTAAATATGACAAAATGCCTACTTAAAATTATTTATCTATGATAACTTATCAGGTATGCAGGCCAAGATAACTCGCAGATAGTTCCTTGAGGATAAATGGGGATGCGTTGAAATTTACCATTTATCTGTCTGGCTAATTTTTTAAACTGTTGAGTTCCCCGTCCTTCTTTAGATGAGTTAAGACCTAAACCATCATCTACAATACTCAAGGTGTACCAACCAACGGATAAAGAACAAGTCACTTTCAGACAAGTTATTCCTGTGGCGTATTTACCCACATTACATAAAGCTTCTTCTAAAAATCGGCAAATTCCCCGCTTGTTTTCTATGGTTAAACAACTTTCATCTACTGCTTCAAAACTACGAATTTTTAATTTGATGGTTTTAAAGCAAGGAAAATCTCGCTCTAAGGTGTGAATATAAACTTGATAAAGAATTTCATGGAGGGGATCTTGTAAATTTAAAATTATTTGCTTGTCTAAATATAATCTAGATTCTTGGACAATACTTTCTTGTTGCCAAAACTCATACATTCCTCTTAATTCTTGGTTTAATTTTTCTAGTTCTGGTTCTAATTGTAGAATTGAATTTTTAATTGCTAGGTCTTGACTTCTGACTATTCTTAAAATCTGATCTAGGGTTTGTAGTGGTCCATTATGAATTGCTATAAATGCGACTTCTAAAATTGCCTTTCTGGCTTTTATTCCTAAGTTAGCAGTTTTATGATAGTGGTATAACGCTGTGATGTAAGTAGCATTTAAACCTATAAGTAAAATTATGTATGATTGAAAATTAAAACAGCCTAAGTTTAAGGTTAGATAGATGATAATCACTAAATTTAAAATAGTAATTACTGTGAATAAGATATTTTTGATATGATGTGTGTTTAATTTCCATATCAATCTACATCTGGCTATTATTGCGGGCAGAATTTTAGACTGCATAGGTTTTAAATCCAGTCTTGTTAACTATATTATTGGCTATTTGCCATTTTTATCTAATTTGAAATTTGTGATTGCTTCCGTATATACAAAATTTAATCTATGAGTCCTTCTTCTCTAGCACGTTTTTCTGTTTGAATACGGATGTTTTTACCTGCTTCTGGATAAACATTTAATGCGTCTTGCAATTTGCTCCAATAATGACGTACCATCCGCTCAGATACGCACATTTTTTCAGCAATTGCTTTGTCTTGTAAACCTGCTTCAAAAGCTAGATTTAATACCTGCAACCATTCGGGTTTTACTTCTAATCCTGAGTGAATTGTTTTGATATCTTTTATATGGGTTAATCCCTGTAATGCCCAATCTACTCTAATTAACATTTCTTGGGTAGAGAGACTTTTATCCGCAATGGTAAAACCTCCTTTATGATTATCAATATCTAAACGAATACGAATTAATGTCCTCACGTGGGCGCTTTGAACAACAATATTTAATTCAGGATATTCTTTCATCAAGTTTTTCAGAAGTTGAATACCATGATCAGGTCTAGCTGTGATTCCTGTATGCTGGGGAATAGACAAATCCATAACTATTAATTCAGGCTGATTTTTAGCAATTATATTAATAGCGTTATCGGCAGTTGTAGCAGTAATAAATCTAGTTTGAGGATATTGATTTTTGAGAATAGTGACTGTTCCACCCAATACGGATTCATGATCATCAATCACCAAAATATTTAATAATTTATTGGCTGTCAAAGTTTGTTCCATGGTTTATTGTGTTTATTGTGTTTATTGTGATGATTACAATTATTCCAGTTATTTTTCAGTTAATGTTCTGGATTGAATTTTATCTAAGATACAGCACTTTCTGGTGTAATGAGGTACACTATTGGCGAGCAAGATGCCTACCCTACAAGATTTTTGTGCTAGATGTTTGTACCTCATTGCCATGAAATCTGCTGTATTTAATAAATTGGTAGATGATTAAATTATTAGTTTGGGAGTGACTGGAAAATCTGAAAACTGACTACTAATCACTCAATTTTTAGCTAATAATTACCAGGAAAACTGCCAAGCTATCCGAAAATTATGATTTTTGTATAGGCATTTGCCAGAGATTAAAAATTCCAGGGTGTCGCTAATATATTCTAGTTCTGGTGAGTTGTAGTAAAACATGGGGGTAGATATATCTGAATAGGTAATTCTGACAGTTAATTCTCTAGTTTTTTCTTTAATTTTCAAACTGATATGAGTGGCAATGATTGTGGAAATTTCTTGTAATGTTATTTGCAGTAATTCTTCTAAAGCCATTAAAATTATGAGGCTACATTCCACTGACTCATGTTGCCAGTATACTGGTAAATCAATATGAAAATATACATGAGGATTAGACTTTACCCAGTAGTCTAATAAGCACTGAATTGAAAGTGGTAAACTATCTTGAATATACACCGGACAGAGGCGATCGCTCAATTGTACTAAAGAGTGATGAAATTTATCAATTTTTTTGGTGTATTCAGAAATCTGATCAATTGATAAATTGACTGTATCTATTTTCAAAATATCTAAACTACGACGGATGGAGAATGATTCTTGTAATAAGCTATCTCGAATATTTTCAGCCTCTAGGAAGAGTTTTTTTGATTGCTTATCGGACCACCATCGTAATGCTGGTTGAATTTTATGTTTATATGTCATAAACTGAACAATGTTTATAACTTGGGTGAAACTAATCAGTATTCATGAGTAAATACTAACTATAAGATCCGGAAAAAATTGGATAAAGTTGGGTAAAATGTAATGAGCATATAAATAAATAACCCAACTTCTATAAGTCTACTTTTCCTAGTTATAAATCCGTGATTAATCTGGCTTTGCGTAACATAAATTGCAGGGCGGTCTCTTGCTTGGAAATAATATCTGCTGTAACTTCCATTCCTGCTTGGATATCACACTGATGATGATTACCAAATGTCAGTTTTTCTGGTTGAATTGTGGCTGCAAAATAACTGTTATTGGTGGCGACACTTTGATTATTTGTTTGCATACTAATTACATCAGGAGAAACTGTTTTTACAACTCCATTGAGTGTGCCATAATCAGGATAGGGACAAGCATCTACACGTAATTGGACTTTTTGACCAATGGCAACTTTTTTAATGTCAGTAGTGGGAATACTAGCTTTAATTTCTAAAGCCGTATGATCAGGAACAATTTCTGCAATAGATTCACTGACTTTGACTACTTGACCAGGATTACGCAGGTTTAGTTTGAGGATAATCCCATTGCTAGTGGCAACTATTGTACTTTTACGAATTTGATTTTCTAATTGCTCAAGTTCTTTTTGTGATTGATTGATTTGGGTTTGTAATTGTACTCTCCGCTCAATTAATGCTTGTTTTTCTTTATTTAAACTAGCAATATTAGCTTTGCCTTTAGCAGTTTCTTGGTTAATACGTTCCTGTGCAATTTTCACCATTGCTGTAGTCGGATTTACCGCAGACTTAGCTGATTTAACTTGAATTTTGGCTATTTCTAATGATTTCTCTTCAGCAGATAATGTTAATTCTGTTTGCTGAACCACAAGTTGTTTTTGTTCAAATTCTCTCCTACCAATTGCACCAATTTCTGATAATTGTTGATAGCGATCTCTGTCTATTTTAGCAAATTCTAAATCTGCTTTTGCCTTTTTAAAATTAGTCATGGCTTTTTCTAGACTGGCTGCTGATACCAAAAAATCACTATCAGTATTAATTTTGCGTTCTTGGTATTCTCGTTGGTTGCGGACTAAATCTGCTTTTGCTGTGGCAATTATAGTTTCAATTACTTTTTGTTCAGCTAAAATCTGATTATTTAAGTTACGAATTTGGGCATCAATTTGAATTAGTTGCAAATTACCTTGTTGAATATTACCCTGTACTTGATTTTTTTTAATTAGTAAATGTTCATTATCAAGATCAGCAATGACATCACCTATTTTTATTGGTTGATTTTCTTTGACTAAAATATTTTTTATTGTCCCTTCTATTTGTGGTTGTACTATACGAGTTTCACCAGTGGGACGAACAATGGCAGATGCTTTGACTGTGACATTATATTTCACCCATGAAGAAAGAGTAATTCCTGTAGCAACAGTACCGATGAGAAGAATACCAGTTAAAGATGTCCAAATACTAATGGAGGGTAAAAAGTCATCCTTATGTTGTGAAGGTATGAGTTTTTGATGATGAGTGTACAGCATGATTATTTGGAAAAATAACAACAATTAAGGGATTAAAAAATCTAAATGTTCTCCGATTTTAGTTTTTAAATCTTCTACAGAACCTTCAATTTTTAACCTTCCTTGGTCTAACAAAATAATCCAATCAGCGCGATTTATTACTTGGGGTCTGTGACTAATTAAAATTGTGGTTTTATTGCTTCTATGTCTGAATAATTGTTCTAAAACTTGCGCTTCGGTAACAGGATCAAGTCCTGCTGTAGATTCATCTAAAATTAAGATTGGTGGTTCTGTCACAATTGCCCTAGCTATAGCTAATCTTTGACGTTGACCACCGGAAATATTCGCGCCAAATTCACCTAAGATAGTTTGATATTTCTCTGGTAATTTACTAATAAATTCGTCCGCACCAGAAATTTGACAAGCTCTCACAATTTGTTCAAAGGTAATATGAGGCGCACCTAAACGGAAGTTTTCAACAATAGAACGACTCCAAAAATGAGCATCTTGGGGAACAAGAGCTACCTGTTGACGTAGACATTCTAAGGAAATATCTGGCAGGTTATAAAGTCCAATTCTAATGTTTCCTGACTGGAGAGTATATAAACCAGCGAGTAGTTTAGCAAGGGTACTTTTACCACATCCAGATTTACCAATAACGGCAACTATTTTTCCTCCAGGAATTGTTAAAGAAAATTCTTCTAATAGATCAACTCTGCCAGTATAATGAAAGTTGATATTTTCGCAAATTATATCAGCATCTGCCGCAATTTTGGCAAAGGGTTTTTTGCCATCATTTTCAGTTTCTGGAGTGGTATCTATTACTTCTGTTAATCTTTGAACGGCTGTTTTAGCACGGGTAAATTCTTCAACGAAGCTGATAATGGTAAATATTAAACCCAAAAAATTACCATTCATGGAATTAAATGCTAATAGCTGTCCAATGCTAAGATTTTCTGCGGGATTAATGACTAAATTACCACCATACCAAAGTAAAATAATCCCACCAATTGCAGAAACAAATCCAGAAAATGTATGGTTGATAATGCCGATTTGCATTGTCCTTAATGTCAAGGTGGCAAGTTTACTAAATCGGCTTTGTAATTCTTCTGTAAATTGAGAACCTGCGGTTGTGGTTTTGAGAGTTAATGCACCTTTGAAAGTTTCTACTAAGACACCTTGTGTTTCTGCATCTTTAACTAATAGTTCACGGGTTTTTCTTTGTAATGTGGGTTGAAAAATTAATGGTGCTATAGTCATTATTACAGCAATAAATATTGCTACTAAGGTTAGTTTCCAACTATAAAAAGCCATGATACCAAATGATATTATGGCTATAAATGCTTTACTAGGTAAACTAATAACTACTTGGGTAACTAACTGATTGATTTGTTTAATATCTTGAAGACGACTAACAATTTCTCCACTCCGACGTGCTTCATAATAGGAAAGTGGTAAATGTAAAATTTGTCTGCCAAATTCGATAACTAATCCTAGTTGTAAACGTTGGGCAAAGTGTGCTATTAAGTTAGATTGTACCCAAGAAATACTACTAGAAATTAGGTTCATTACTACTACTGCGATCGCTACAGTAGTTAGTAATTTTGTGTCTCCACGTACTAAAACATCATCGGTGAGAATTTGTAAGAGAAATGGAGATGCTAAAGATAATAAACCTAATAGTAAATTCAGTGGTAATGCTTGAGCTAAAATGCTGCGGAAATTCCATACTCTTTTTAAGAACCGCAAAAAGCCACTACTTTGATCATCTTCAGTTTTAAAAAACAATTCTGGATCTGGTTCTACTAACAACATTAACCAATCTGTCCAACCTTCTACTAGGTCTTTCGCTGATAGATGACGGATACCTACTGCTGGATCAGATATGATAAATTTTCTGCCTTTTTTACCATAGAAAACTACCCAATGATTGCCTTGCCAATGTACAATTGCTGGTAGAGGTGCTTCATTAATTCTGTTTAAAAGTTCTGGCGATGTTTTAACAGGTGAAGCATTAAAACCTAGTGTTTTTGCTCCTCTTTGTAGTCCTAATAATGTTGTACCAAATTGTCCTGTACCGACAGCTTCTCGAATGCGACTGAGTGTAAAATTCTTGCCATAATATTTGGCGATCGCAGCCAAGCAAGCCGCACCACAATCTTCTTGACTATGTTGGGAAATGTGCGCGTATTTCATGGAATTTTAATTTTCAATGTTGAGTGTTAAATGTAGAAATAGACATTACTTATTTGTTGATGATTATTTTTATAATAAATACTCTTAAACAATTAAACATTGACTATTTATGTAAAGTTGTTTTCCCTTTTCAGCAAGTTATCAATAATAATTAGTGTAGTTGTGTATTTGCAAATCAAATAAAAAACTGAAACATAATTAATATGTTCCAGTGTTTAACCCATATATACTTAATTAGTTACTTTCGTTTGCAACTTTATAAAACAGACTTAAATTCTATCTAAAAAAGTCTAGTTATTCTATTTTCACCTAATTCTAGATTATCAATTCCTGGTATTGATAATGCACCAATCAGCAATAAGAAAGCTATATTAATTACTTCTGGACTGCGTGCCATTTGCGGAAATAAATGAGTTATAACTGTAAGATAAGAAGCTGCTGCAATTACTCCACCACCACTAACACCAGCAGCTTCTTCCGGTGATATTTCAGTGAATAAATTATTCTTTTCCATTTTTTGATTATGTTCTCATTCAATACTGTAGCCAAGCAAAATAAAAGTAAAAGGATAAAAATTGACCCAAAAATTTGATGATAAAGGTGAAACAGATGAGTTTTCTATTTCACCTTATTTGAATTATTCACTTCCTCCTTATAGTTCAGTTTCAATTTCAGCTTTCGGCAATTTTAAAGTGGTAGATGGAAGATTACACCTTGTCTTTAATACCCGTACCCTACTTTCAAGACTCAGATTTTTTGAGTTTTGTATGAACACGCTAATTAAGTTTAACTAAAGATCACTCTCTATTGATTAAACTTAATTAGCTCGTTTTTATCTCAATAAGAACATGGTCAAGATATTACCTGTTATTACGTCTCCTACAATACTAGGATGAGATTTAGAATTAGAACGATGAGAATTGTCAGAGTAACTAGGAAATAAAAAATGTGTTATCGTTAAGGCGGAAGCAGTCTCAACAAGCCCAAATCCACCACCACTACCACCACTAACAAAGGAAGATTCTTCAACAGCAACTTGGGTAAATAAAGCGTTATTTTCGATTACTTGCATGACTCAATACTCCTTGATCTTTAATTGATTTGATTTGCTTTCAGCTAGTAGTTGATTGCTTTTGTGTAAGCCCCTCAACCGCTTGCTTGTTTATAGAATAGCTAGGAATCAATGATTAAGTCATTTATAGTTTCTGCAAACTTAATTTCCAAATTTCCACATCTATATTTCCGAAAAATACACGCGCTAATTATCTATATAAATTCAATATTCAAAACTCTCTGCGATTGGGTTTATAACGGTGAAGATTCCCCCAACCCTCTTTTTAAGGGGTCGCCAATACATGGGTAAGGGTTTAGCATTGCTAAACCCCTACGATCAATCTATAAAGTTATTTGTTAATTTATATGAAAAATATGAGTCAATTTTACAGTTAATGGATATAAAGACTATTTATAATTGGAATCTAGATACCAAGCCAGTTTTATTCCTGACTCCTGACTCCTGACTCCTGCTGTAATACAGTTGTTATATCAGTTATGAATAGTTATTGACTAAGCGATCGCTGATTTCGGTCAAATGTTCTTGAGTATTAACTGGACATCTTGGTAATGGAAGTTCATTATTAGGCCACGTATCCAAATAAGAACAAGGACATAATGCTGATGGTGATCCCATTGTTTTTACTGGTACTGGCATAGTACAACGTCCACAAGGTAAAACTTCCCACGTAGGGGTGAGCAGTTCGGCTATGGTTTCGTGAGTACCTTCTAAATAACAATCACGAGCTTCTAAGGAAAGAATTGTTGCCCAACAGTCTTCAAATTCTGAACTATAGCGATCGCCATCCAGAATTCTATTAGGTAAAAAGCTGCGATCACTGTTACCGACTATAACTTTTTTCCCTAATTGAAACCAGTGAGCAAGATATTTTTTGACTTCTTGTTTATTTGCCATATAATCATTTTAATCTTATGATCAGGAATTTTACCTGGTGAATCTTTAATTTAAATTAAGATTTAATGCTCGGTAGAGAAACACCTAAAACACTGAGATCAAGAGCATAACCGCCAGTAACCAAGTAAACAGTGTTACAAACTGCACTTAATCGGCGGACTAAAGTACCAAGGCGATCGCGGAATTTTCTACCCACAGGATAAGCTGGAACTACACCCCAACCCGTCTCTTCTGCCACAAATACTAAATCTGCTTCAGCTAAAGGTAGTACTGTCAATAAATCTACTGAGGTTTTCTCCCATTCTAAATCGTCCTTGTCCAAAAAATTAGCTACCCAAGTTCCCAAAGAATCAACCAAAATCAAACTATCAGGTTGAGCTTTACTCACAATAGCTGTAAGTTCTATAGGTGCAGAAACAGTCAACCAATCTTGTGGACGACGTTGTTTATGTTTTTCAATCCGTTCTTGCCACTCCTGATCATCAGGATACTCCATAGCTGTTGCTACATAAGTAACGGGTTTCCCGGATTGTATTGCTAAATCTTCTGCCCATTCACTTTTCCCTGAGCGTGCTGGACCGGTTACTAAAATAACTTTACTCATGATCATATTCCCATAATTTTTGTTAACTGATTCCTAGTTGCAGTTCCACCTCTCATCCACTAATATTTTCTCCAGATGCAATGTAGACAAATTAGAGCCTTGATTGATTGGCTATCGGCTATCAGCAGTCAGCTGTTTAGAAATTACAACTATCTATATTAAGTGATTCACAAATTTCTCAAACATTCTCACCCCTTTACCTGAGCTTAATTGAAGGTTTTCCCTCAGTCATTACCAAAAAATTCTCGATAACTTTCCGCTCTTAGCCCAGTGTTCATAGAAAGTATTTAATAGTAGCAAACACGTTTTTTGGATTTGTTTATGAAACCTAGTTTAAAACGCATTGAGGCAACTTTACATGATTTAGGAACAAATAACAATCAATTATCACCAGAAACATCAGAGGGAAAAAAGCGACCCTTTTCATTTAGGATCAGTATTGGCGCAAAAAAAAATAATAACAAGAGCCAGTCACCGGAAAATCAAGACCACAACACAACAGATACAAATACATCTCCAGAAATATCTGCTCAATCAAAGCAGGATTTATATCCTCAGAATAATTCCGTACAAGCGTTTTCTGTCGAAGTAAATCAAGGTAAAACTCCCAACTTACCCAAATTTAAAACACCAAACTTTAGTAATCATCGGCACGGTGCAAATCCTGGGTTTGCCATGACTCTACTACAAGAAATCCAAGAAACAGTAGCAAACTGGCAAATAGAATTACAAACAATTCTTCAACAAATTCAGGATATTTACTTAGAAGGCCCGGTGATAAATGGTTGGTTAGAGTCTATCACCACCCAAGGACAAGAACCAGCAGGAACAGCTACCCTGCGTCATGCAGAAGTAGAAAAACTGATGGATTATGTCCAGGAAATCTGTCAACCCAGTGAAAAAGCATCCAATCCATCCCGTACAGGCTACCGTCTCTGTGGGGTAGATGCTGCTGGTAAAGTCTGGTCTCGTCCATGTCCAGTGGATCAAGTTCCCAATGTGAGTATGGCAATTGCCAGGTATCAAAAACTACGTCAATTATTTAGCCGGAAACAATATTTGGAGAATCGCTTGAGTCAACTAGCAGAAACTTTGGTCAACTTACATAGCAACATCCAGGACAGTCATAAATAAAGTAATTATGAACAAAATACAAAGTTTTTATAAACCCAGCAGCAGTATAAATACTGTTGGTATTATTGGCGAATTTTAAGGTAGATTAACAAACAATAGACAACTGTAAAATATTAGATATTTGCTGCTCAAAACTTGCAATATCAATCAAGACCATGCCAGATATACAGATTTCTGCCATTATTTGTACTCACAATCGAGATACCTATTTAGGTGCAGCGATTGACAGCTTATTGGCGCAAGAGTTGAGTGTTAACTTTGAAATTGTGGTAGTAGATAATGGATCAAGCGATCGCACCCGTGAAGTCGTAGAACAAAGATCCCACCATCCACAAATTAAGTATATTTTTGAACCCACCATTGGCTTATCAGTAGCTCGTAATACGGGAGCTAAAATAGCCAGTGCAGAAATTCTGGCTTATCTAGATGATGATGCGGAAGCCAGTCGCCAATGGCTGCAAGTTTTATACAACGCATATCAAGAAAATCCCAAACTAGCGATCGCCGGGGGTAAAGTTACCTTGATATGGCCACCAGACACCCAACCACCAAAATGGTTATCATCAGGACTATCAGCCAACTTAGGAGCTTATGATCTGGGCAATGAAACCCTGTACATTCAACAACCAGGTTTAACCCCCAGAGGCTTAAACTACTCCATCCGGCGTAGTTTTTTAGATCAAATAGGCGGTTTTGATCCCCAACTAGGCAGAGTAGGTAAAAACTTACTCTCCAACGAAGAACTACAAATGACCGAATTTGCCCTCCAGCGCAGTTGGCAAGTAGCCTATATTCCCGCCGCCCTAGTAGCCCACAACGTCGCCCCAGAAAGGCTAAAACCATCGTGGTTTTTTAACCGTGGTTGGTGGCAAGGTGTCAGTGAATGTTACAGAGAACAACTAGCCGGAAAAGCAGGTATTGGGCAAATACAACGAGGTAGCGAAAAATTTATACGTGGATTATATAAATCCTTACAATACATTACTGATCCCGCCGAAAGATTTGATAAACTGGTTTATGCTTATGGTCAGATTGGTTACTTAAACGCCGTCATACATGGTCTGATCTTTCAAGCAAACAAAAAATAAATTAAACTAAAAAACAGTAAAAAAAATATTATGTCATCTAAAATTCCAGTTTCTGTCCTCATTCCCGCCAAAAACGAAGAAGCAAACCTACCCGCTTGTTTGACTAGCTTACAAGTAGCCGATGAAATTTTTGTAGTTGATTCCCAAAGCAGCGATCGCAGTATAGAAATAGCCGAAAGTTACGGTGCAAAAATTGTACAATTCAAATTTAACGGCAGTTGGCCAAAAAAGAAAAACTGGTCACTAGAAAACCTCCCTTTTCGCAACGAATGGGTATTAATAGTTGATTGTGATGAAAGAATCACACCAGAATCTTGGCAAGAAATCTCTGAACTAATTCAAAAAGATGAATGTGAAGGTTACTATATCAATCGTCGCGTATTCTTCTTAGGAAAATGGATTCGTCACGGTGGTAAATATCCCGATTGGAATTTGCGGTTATTTAAGCACCAAAAAGGAAGATACGAAAACCTCAACACCGAAGACATCCCCAACACAGGCGATAACGAGGTTCACGAACACGTAATTTTAGATGGAAAAGTCGGGTATCTTAAAGAAGATATGCTCCATGAAGACTTTAAAGACTTGTTTCACTGGTTAGAAAGACATAACCGCTATTCCAACTGGGAAGCCCGCGTTTATTATAATTTACTCACAGGTCAAGATAACAATAATACTATTGGTGCAAATTTCTTCGGTGATGCTGTACAACGCAAACGTTTCTTAAAAACCGTATGGGTAAGATTACCATTTAAACCATTCTTACGATTCATTTTGTTTTACATTATTCAACGTGGTTTTCTAGACGGCAATGCCGGATATATCTATGGGCGTTTATTAAGTCAATATGAGTATCAAATAGGAGTTAAACTTTACGAATTAAGGACTTTAGGCGGAAAACTAAACGTAGCTAACACATCAACATCTGTTCCCAAAACCATAAATCAAGAAGTAGAAGAAACGGCTATTTAAGTCATTAGTTATTGGTCATTGAGAACAACTATTACCCATTACCCATTACCCATTACCCATTACCCATCACAAATGACCAACGAAAAACCATTTGTAAACTTACAGAAATATGAGCAATCTGGGTTTGATCGAGGTCGTCCCGGTTTGTATGTTTTATTATGGTGGTTAGTGCAAGCGATCGCCTTTCCCCTTACTCTCCATAACCTCAACTTTCTTCGTTGCACTTTACTGCGATTATTTGGGGCAAAAATTGGTAAAGGTGTAGTTATTCGCCCCACAGCCCGCTTTACCTATCCTTGGAAAGTAACAATAGGTGATTACAGTTGGATTGGTGACGACGTAGTGTTTTACAGCTTAGATCAAATTCTCATCGGTGAACATTGCGTCGTTTCCCAAAAAAGCTACCTCTGCACAGGTAGTCATGATCTCAAAAATCCCAATTTTAGCTTAAAAACCGCCAGTATTACCATCGGTAATGGTGCATGGGTAGCAACAGACTGTTTTATTGCCCCAGGGGTAAAAATTGGAGCAAACGCCGTCATTGGTGCGCGTAGTAGTGTATTTGCAGATATGCCAGCAGGTCAAGTGTGTTTGGGAACTCCCTGTAAACCTCGATATCCGAGAATTATGGAAAGTGACAGGTGAAAGGTAGAAGGAGTAGAGGAAGATGAATGACACAATCCCCAATTCCTATCTGAACAAAAAATGATAAATTTTGCAGTTTTTATTAAAATCCAAACAACATTAAGAAACTTTCCCACCAAGAAGATTGGAATTGTTCCGTAGTAATTTCCATCTTTTGACGAATATTTTGAATATTCCAGTTAGTTAACTGGGCCAAAGTTTGCGCTTCTTTCTCAAATCGTTGAAATAATGATTGTCTATATTTCCTACCCGCAGAACATTCTAATTCGCCTGTAAATGGATGTTGTAAAACATAACGTCCCTGAAAAGATTCCCGGTTAGAAGTTGTTTGGAACATCAAATCTTCAGGGAACTTATTACGAGTGTAGCGAACGTGTAAACGAGTAATATAAACATTATTAGCAATGAAAGGACGACCAAAACCAGGTCTAATTCTATTATTACCATCACCAAAATTATCTAACCAGAATACACCAGCTTCCTTGAGTTCTTCTGAGTTAAGAGGTTGAGCAGAACAAGGATCACAACTACCCATATCCCAGGCATATTCTAAAAAAGCTACTTTTTTATCTTCTTTAGTGTAAGAATTTTGAAACATGGATTTATAAAAATCACCAAATTCATTCTTCACAAACACAGGAATATTAACATTTGAAGGAACTTTAACAGTGCGATAATTAGTAACTTCTGCCTGTCCTTGGGGTGAAAGAATGTAAACAATTAAATCTTGCTCACTTGTAGAATTAATCATCCCCAAACGAATGGGTAACATAAACTTAGGTGATTCATAGGAAATTTGTAAAGGTCGTAAAAACTGATAACCAGATTTTTCAAACTTATCTAAATTCACCTTAGCTACAAAAAATTTCATCGAGGAACGAATGTAAGGTTTTAATAATTGATTTGCTCCCCTTGGCATTTTATAACCATTGCGATTTAACCAAGTTTCCAAACCATTAGATTCCTTAGCACTGAGGACTAAAATATCATATTCTCCCACATTAAACTTGGCCTCAACTGTTACCCCTAAACTCCTATCTGCAAAGGAACTTTCATTTTCCATTGTTCCCCTTGTAGCGGCCATGGGTGCTGGTATTGACCGTAATTTTTCCATTGGGGAACAAGGATCTTCATCAAAGTATTCTACTAATCTGGGCGCACTAAAAGCATCTAATCTTTCCACAATATTCGGTTTAGCAACTCTGACATCTTCTTCCGAAATTACTGTTGGTACAGGCACAACCATCGCAAAGTCTTTAACTTCACCTTGAAAGTCATTAGCCATTGTTAATACGGTTTTATTCTCATCCCTGGCGATAATTACCTGAGAGGCTTTGTTATACAATTTTGTATCAGCTTTGGCAACATAAAAACCACAAAAAGCTAAAGCTGTAGGGGCAAAAGATAAAACTGTGAAAAGTACGATTAGTAAGGGAATAAATAAGCGAAGTTTTTTCATTTTTTTGGAATTGGTAATTGGTAATTATTGATTAAAAGCTGAAAATTTTGGATTATGAATTTTCTATCTGCATCCAAGCAAATCTTGGATAAAACCAAAGACTATCAATGAGAATTGTTAAAGGTGCAAGGGCAAATAAAGCCCAAAAAACAGCGGTAGAAAGATAAAAGTAATTACGCAAAATAAAGGTAGTAAAAGCAATACAAACAGCCCAAATAATCCGCCCAAAGGTAGCATTAGGAATAGAACGGGGATCTGTCACCATAAATAGGGCAAATAATAACAAAGAACCACTCATTAAACGATGAAAATAAACATCCCAAGTCCAACCTAACCAAATATTACGCACAGCTTCTAGGAGAGAATAAGTACCTAAAAAAGCAGCGGTGGTATCCCAACGGCCAACTTTTTTTAAAATCATGCCCCCAGTACCCACAAATAACAGACAATACCACCATTCTTCACCCCATTGACCAGGAGAAACCCAAGCATCAGGGGTTAAGGCTAAAGCGGAAATAATACCAAAATTGGCAGGGTTGAAAAAATGTTTGTTATCAGATTGGAAAATAAATTTACTACCTATGGCTGTTGTAGCGGCTAAAACCATAGTTGTCCAGTGGTCAGCCCGTAGTAGTAAACTTAGTCCTAGAGCGGTAATTAAGGGACTACGGAAATTAAAAATTGTTTGTTTGTGATTTATTTCCGTGCTGGTTACTAAAGACCAATGACTAATGACTAATGACAATATCAACTGTGTTGTTAAAGAAGTTGCGATCGCAATTAAAATCAATTCAGGCCGTAATGTCCAGTCCCTAGTCCCAATTCCTAAAATTAGGAATAAGCTGAGAAATACTATTTGATAGTCTCGAATATCTTTGAACATGATCACTATCTGCGGATTTAACCTTAACTTTTCATTAATTTAGACTATAGTTAAGACAAATCGTCTTCTCGTTACAGAATTTGTTACAAGTATTGATTTGAGTACAGCAATAATATATGCTTTGTCCAATATGTCAATTGTTCAGCTGGACTTTTTTACCGGATTCATCCAAGTTTCTAAACGACCAAAGATTTGAGAAGTAACTAGAGTTAAACATAAATAGATGACAGCTACCGCAGCGTAGATTTCAAACGCTCGATAATTTTCTGCAACTATTAACTGTCCTTTTCTGAATAATTCTTCAAAGCCAATTACAGCCACTAAACTGGTATCTTTTAATAAACTAATGAATTCATTTCCTAATGGTGGTATCATTCGCCGGAATGCTTGGGGAAAAATTACATACCGCATCGTTTGTGCAGGATTTAAACCTAAAGAAAAAGCCGCTTCTGTTTGTCCAGTTTCTATTGATTGAATTCCTGCTCTGACAATTTCAGCGATGTAAGCAGCACTATTTAATGTTAAGGCTATGACTCCAGCAAATAAGCGATTTATTGACCAGGTAAAACCTAATTCTTGAAAAAATGCTGGCAAACCGAAATATACCATAAATATCTGCACTAATAAGGGTGTACCTCGGAAAAAATCTATATAAGCTCTAGCTAACCATTGTACAGGTTTAATGTGAGAAAGGCGAATAATACCAATTAAAGAACCAGATATTAAACCCAGAAAAACTGATAAAAATGCTAGTTGCAATGTGACAAATACACCATTGAATAAATTCGGTAAAGATTGCCAGATTAAGCTCAATGAATTTAGTCTGGCTTTTTCTTGATTTGTAAATGGTGTTGTTTCTGGTAATATTGGCGGTGTGGCATTAAACCATTTTTGATAAATTTGTTGATACTTGCCGTTATTTAAAACTTTGGATAAACCTTGATTGATTAAGGATAAATAAGAGGAATTTTTGGCAGTAGCAATTCCGTAGAATTCCTCTGTTAATAGTTTTTGGATAACTTTGATGCCTTGCAAATTACCTGTATTTATGGCATATAAGGTTACTGGTTCATCATTAATCACAGCATCTACATTACCATTCGCTAATTCTTGTAATGCTAATGGTGCAGAATCAAAACTTATCACCTCCGCACCCGGTATATTTCTGGCTGTTTGGGCGCCAGTTGTACCAATTTGGACAGCAATTTTTTTATTTTTAAGACTGGCAAAATTTTTGATTTCTGTGTTATCTGTGCGTGTAGCGATCGCCAATCCAGCTTTAAAATAGGGACGGGAAAAAGAGATTGTTTTCGCTCTTTCTTCTGTAATTGTAATAGAACTAATGGCTGCATCTATGGTTTGTGCTTGCAGTGCGGGAATAATACCATCAAAGGGTAAACTTTGAAATTCTACCTGGAATTTAGCAGCAGTGGCGATCGCTTTGATTAAATCCACAGAAAACCCTTGTAATTCTCCACCTGTACCCTGAAACTCAAATGGTGGAAATGTCTGATCAGTACCTATCCGTAAGCTTTTCTCAACTATGGGATTAATGCTACAACTAGCTAATAGCAAGCAAGTGAAGCTCATCACCAAACACCAACGTAACCATCCCACAAACACCATTTTTACCCTTTCAGCTAATCAGTTTATGTATATTCCAAATCTAACCATAGATGTTTAACTACGATCAGCAGGAGAATTTTCTGATTGTTGCATAGATATGGAAATGATCACTAGCTGAAAATGGTCAGAAAACTCGCAGCTTTCACCTACAGAAATTCTCGTAAAAACTCAAAGGGGTTATCTTCCCAACATGGTTCTGGCCCTAGCCAAACCAGTTTACTTTTAATTTCTGCTTCAATTTCATCACCATCATCTCTGTCAAATAGTGAGTTTAGCACTTCCCAGTCCCTTTCTCTGAGGGTACTATACGGGGAACTTTCCACCTGTAGATCATTAGGGTAATTCAGAAGCACGGCTTTAGTTGAATTTTGTACTAAATGGGCATATCTATTAATAAACCAAGAATATATTACCCTGAATACTCTGATGATAATGTGATGTAGATCATAATTCACTCAGAATATTTATGTAGTTTTGCTAAGAAATTTCTAGAATTAAATATACAGCTTTTTGCGGGTTAATAAACTGTAAAATCTGGTAATTCTACGTAAGAATAGACATATTCTACTGCAAACACCTCAGCAAAGCATTTTCCTATACAAGAATATACTTCTAAACATTTGATACCAGGAATCCATTCGGCTAAACTACCAACAGCTTTATCAGTGATCCCACAGGGTACAATGCGCTCAAAACCTGACAGATCAGGACAAACATTTAAGGAAAAACCGTGCATTGTCACCCAACGACTGACTTTAATACCGATGGCTGCAACTTTGCGTCCTTCTAACCACACACCAGTTAATCCGGGAATACGTTCCCCATGTAAATCATAATTTGCTAAAACACGAATTAATACTTCCTCAAGTTGGCGCAAATACCAATGCAAGTCTTGACGATAACGACGCAGATTTAAAATTGGATACCCAACAATTTGTCCTGGACAGTGATAGGTAACTTCTCCACCTCGTTCAATTCGATGCACATCATAGTCACTTTTGTCAAGATCAAATTTGAGAAATTCTAAGTTTGCCCCTTGTCCCAATGTGTAAACAGGGGGATGTTCCAACAAGATGAGTACATCATCTAAATCAGGGTTTTGGATACGTTCGGTAAGTAGCGATCGCTGCCATGCCAGAGCATCTAAATAAGCTACTAACCCGATTTGATATAAAAGACAGCGGTGTTGTTGGAGTTGCATACTACGAATCATTCTCAAAATCAATAGGGTAAATGAGCAAGTTTTTTTAACAAAAGCAAGAATAAAGTCAACAAATGTCAAGCAATGCAAAGGAACATCAAGGAAATATACTTTAGGAACAACAAAGTGCTAGTTTGAATATATAACCTCAATGGTGTTGGGAGGAATTATCTGCAAGGAGCAGCCAGCCATAACAATAGGAATAAATGGAATGGCTGATGGCATTTTCAGAAGTTGTTTACATCTATCAGGAGAAAAGCTTCTACTCAGGCTGGCAATTATATACACACATATACAGCGAGCCGATCACAGAAGAATCAGAGCAATTACTTCTAGATTCGTCAAGTTTGCTCTCACTCAGATAAATAAGACAACTAAGACTGATTTTCAGATACTTCTTTTGAAAACCGATTGTCTGGGATAACTTAGACACCAGCACAGAGATTAACAAGCTAAATCAAGGCTAGAGGTAGTTATAATAAAGATGCAGGAACTTAACAGGAAATACAAAAGCCGTAAATTCAAACCATTTCAAAATTTGTATTGGCGGCACTGATAGAACTTACCGCAAACTCTGTTCACACAAACACATTCACATCACACCAAATATAGAGCGGGAGAGTTTACATGAAGCTTGTCATTCACGGTAAAAATATTGAAATTACTGATGCTATCCGCGAATATGTGCATCAAAAGATTGAGAAAGCCGTTAATCACTTTCAGAACATAACAAACGAAGTTGATGTGCATTTGAGCGTAGCTCGCAATCCGCGAATTAGCACGAGACAAGCGGCTGAGGTAACTATTTATGCAAATGGTAACATCATCCGTGCGGAGGAAAGCAGCGAGAACTTATATGCAAGTATTGACTTAGTAGCAGATAAAATAGCTCGTCAACTGCGTAAATACAAAGAAAAACGACAAGAACACAAAACCCAGCCTATACCAACAAATGGGGCAGTTATTCCCGAACCTGTAGAAGATTTAATAGGCGATCGCACCCCCGAACTACCAGGAGAAGTAGTCAGAACTAAGTATTTTTCTATGCCACCTATGACAGTTGCAGAAGCACAAGAGCAACTACAACTGGTAGGCCATGACTTTTATATGTTCCGTAACGCCGATAGTGGAGAAATTAACGTTATTTACGAACGCAACCACGGTGGTTATGGAGTGATTCAACCCCGTAATGGTAACGGACATACCAACGGTAAAAACGGTAAAACAGCCAACGTTGCAGTATCAGAAAAGTCTAGTGTTTGAAGTGAGGTGACAGGTGACAGGTAAGAGTTTTACCCATTACCTATTACCTATTACCTATTACCTATTACTACGCAGCTAGTTGTTGCAACTGTTTCAAGGTTTCCTCAACGTGACCTTTAAAGTTCAACATTGAATCAAACACATATTGAACAACTCCGTTTTGGTCAATCACATATGTCACCCGGCCGGGGATGAAACCAAAAGCGGTAGTTGCACCGTATAACTTGCGGACTTTATCACCTTGATCACTTAAAAGTGTGAAGGGTAAATTGTGCTTGGTTGCAAACTTTTGGTGAGAGTCGCTAGAGTCTCCACTCACGCCAATTACCTCTGCACCAGCACTTTTGAAGACTTCATATTGATCTCTAAAAGCGCAAGATTCCGCAGTACATCCAGGGGTGTCGTCTTTGGGATAAAAATAAAGGACGACAGCCTTTTTACTGCGAAAATCTTGCAAACTGACCTTAGAACCGTTTTGATCAGGTAAATTAAAATCTGGTGCGGTATCTCCAATTTTTATAGCCATATTCAAAAATTCAACATTCAAACTTTACTTAATAAAATTTTACCTTGTCACTTCATAGATAAAGAATTTATGCAATATTTATGCAATATTTAGAGAATAACGAACCACAGAGACACAGAGAACACAGAGAAATATAATTGCTAGATAAATATTTCTTGTATTTCTTGATAACTGACATCAACGGGTGTAGGGTAGAGATTTATTAAAAAATTTCCTTTCAATTATGCGTCTGACTTCACTTGATGTTTTTCGTGGTATCACTATTGCGGGTATGATTCTTGTCAATATGGTAGGAGTTGCAGATGATAAATACCCTCTTTTAGATCATGCTGCGTGGAATGGTTGTACACCTACAGATTTAGTATTTCCATTTTTCCTATTCATTGTTGGTGTAGCAATGACTTTTTCTCTCTCAAAATACACACCAGAGAATAAACCAACTAAAAAGGTTTACTTTCGTATTTTTCGCCGTGCTGCTATTCTCTTTTTTTTAGGATTATTACTTAACGTTTTTTGGAATCAAGGCGTTTGGACTTTCGATGTTAGTAGTATTCGTGTGATGGGAATATTACAAAGAATTAGTTTAAGTTACCTGTTTGCATCTTTAATAGTTTTGAAATTACCTCGTAAAAGTCAATGGATAGTAGCCGGGGGATTACTAATATTTTATTGGTTAACCATGACATTAATTCCTATTCCTGAATATGGTGCGGGAGTGTTAACTAGGGAAGGTAATTTTGGGGCTTTTATTGATAGATTGATTATTCCTAAACAACATTTATATGCTTGGGATGATTTTAATTCTCTGGGAGATCCCGAAAGTTTATATGGGACAATTACGGCAACAGTTAGCGTTTTAATTGGCTATTTTACTGGAGAATGGCTTAAAGATAGAAAACAAGCCGATTCACAAACAAGTATGGATTTAGTATTGTTTGGTTTGTGTTTTTTAGTAATTGGCATTATTTGGGATGTAGCATTTCCTATTAACAAAAAACTGTGGACAAGTTCCTATGTTTTATTTAGTAGTGGTTGGGCTTTGATGTTATTAGCAGCTTGTTATGAATTGATAGAAGTGAGATTAATCAAACGCTGGAGTAAACCATTTGAAATCATGGGATTAAATGCGATCGCTCTTTTTATTGCTTCAGTAATGTTAATCAAAGTTACCGCCAAAATTAAAATTGGTACAGGTGAAAGTGCCATTAGTATTTACAATTGGATTTATCAAAACATCTTTGCATCTTGGGCTGGAACTTTCAACGGTTCATTTTTATTTGGAGTTGTTACCCTTTTATTGTGGTATGGGGTAGCGGTTTTAATGTATCGGAAACAGTGGTTTATTAAAGTGTAAATTAAAATCCTGTGGGATAGGCATCTTGCCTGTCCTAATTCTACTTTCAATTTATTCTTGTAATTCAAAATCAACCTTATCATCGGAAGTTTAAATGAACATCTCCTAAACTTTTAAAATTTTTCATTTTAGCTGATATGAGTTTAAAAGTCATAAACATCTCCTATATATAGTAAGTCTAGTGAATAAGTAAATGTTTTGGCTATTAAAACTAGAAATTACGAATTACCTGAGTCTGTAATTTTGCCACCATTTCCGCACGAGCAGAAACTCCCAACTTTTTAAACATTCTTTTTAAGGCTTGTTTAACAGTATTTTGACTAATCCAAAGTTGCGTAGCTATTTCCCCATTTGTTAACCCTTGAGCGACTAATTCAGCAATTTCTAACTCCCGTGCGGTCAGGGGAGAATCAACAGGTTTGGATGGTTTAGGTTGACTGCGGAGGGTAGCAATTTTGGCAGATAAATGAATACATAAAGCACTTAAATCAGCTAAGTCATTAGCATTAAAAGGTTCACTACCAGGATCACGGGCAAAATTTAAAGTACCTACCAAATGTCCATCACAAACTATCGGTCCAGTCATTACGTGTTCGTGACGAGTACAAAAATTCTTCCAGTCTTCTGGTGATAAAATTAGTTGTTCATGGGTGGGTGCATGACGTTCTAAAACATAGCTACCAACGGGGTTAGCTTCTAAACAAACCGCAGGAATTTCAGGAATTTCTATTGATGTTAATAACTCACTATCAAGAAAAGAAATACCCCAATGTTGCACACCAAAATGTTCGCCAATAGTATCCATTAGAGCTTGTTGTAATTCTTGCTCATTATCAATTTTGGCGATCGCTTCAAAAATGGCGTGGAGTGTTTTAGTCATAAGAGTACCCACTTGGGGACTATGCGAACTTAGATAATTACTTCTATCCTAATATTATCAACGATAAAAAGCTATTATCATTCGTAGCCAGAGGACAAGCATCATGACAGTTACTCAAATCTCTGCCCAAGAACTTTTCCGGGCTGCATATCAAAACCGTTATACTTGGGATGAAAATTTTCCTGGTTATACCGCAGATATTACTTATAAATATGAAGGCCAGGAGTTCACTGGAAAAGTTCGTATTGAAGCTAATCTCAAATGGGAAGTTACGGAAGTAGAAGACGAAGCAGCTAAAAAAGCTATTGATAGCCAAACTTGGGAAATTGCTGTTCACCGCGTCCGTCGCAGTTTTGAACAAACCCACGGTGAAAATAGTTTTAGCTATGGTGAAACTGATGAAACCGGTGCTGTAGAGATTTTTGTGGAAGGAAAATCAGCCGGCGACAAATATAAAGTTCGCAATGATGTAGTTAGTCTTGTTCATCGTCATATTCATGGAGTTGTTGTGACTATTAACACTTTCAGCATTCACGAAACTGGTGCAGGATATCTATCTCACACCTATGATTCTGTGTATCATGATCCTAAAACTGGAGAGCAAAAAGGTGGCCGCAGTGAGTTTACAGATGAATATGAAAAAGTAGGCAATTACTACATTCTCAACCGTCGTGAAATTCGCACCGAAACAGAAGGAAATATCTCTATTCAAGAATTTATATTCTCTAATCTAGAATTGCTAGGCTAGGCTTTTTTTGAATAGTAAATAATCATAAATATCTCTGATTTCTGTAGGGGTTTAGCATTGCTAAACCCTTATTTTTAATCAACTAACTTATGAATATTATCCTCCCAATTTGCCCCATCAAATGGCACAATTTCAAAATTACCAATCACATCCCCATCTAAACATCTGACATTCACATCAATACAGTCAGGATGACTGCGAGGAATATAAAAAGGATGAATTCCACAAACTTGACAAAATTTATGTTTAGCAATTCCCGTATTAAATTGATAAGTTGTTAAAACATCCTCACCCTGTAACAAAGTGAATTTATCCTTGGGAACAATTAAATGTAAAAATCCTTTTTTACTACAAATAGAACAATTACAATCATCAACTTTGTGGTTATCAACCTCTACCCGAAATCTCACCGCACCACAGTGACAACCACCCTCATAAATTGCAGGTTTCATATTTTTTATCATCCTTCTTCATCTGCGTTTATCTGCGTGCATCCGCGTTCAACTAAAGATACTGAGATAACAACCCAATAAAAACCCCAGGTATTTCCAGATGTGGTAAAATACCAGTCTCAGGTATACCTTGAAAATTCCTAATTACATCCTTATTTAAACTAGCTAATCTTTTTCCTAACTCAATATTAGTAAACTGCGCTGACTCACCCCAAAATATTACAGTATTAACTGTTAACTGGGGAATATATAAACTCAAATCAAAATAAAGATCACCCTTCAAAAAAGCTAAAGCTGCAAACTTAGCATCAGGTTTTTGTGCAGAAGTTAAATAAGCTTCTACTATTTCTTGAGTTAATCTTTCTGGTTTTGCAAACAGAAAACTTCTTAAAAAATTACTCACAGCAACTTCATTTTCTGCACCCAAACCATAAATTAAATCATCTAAAAACGGTGTATTAATTAGTGGTAAAGGTAATCTTCTTCCTGAACCTTGGCCAAAATCATCAAAACCAGAAGGAGAAACCAAAAACAAACCCTTAAATAAATCAGGTTCAGCAACAGCAAGACGAATTACAAAAGCAGCAGTTAAAGAAGAAGCTACCACCGTTACAGGTTGATTGCAACTTTTGTGAATAAACTCACTAATAGTATTCAAATAATCTTCAATTTGGTAATCTTTAACTGGATGATCAGAATCTCCCCAACCAATTAAATCCGGTGCTAAAATCCGATATTGATTAGCAAAAGCTGGATAAACCTTAGACCATTCAAAAGCAGAAGCACCACCACCAAAATTATGTAAAAATAACAAAGGTGGCAATTTTTCCACATCATCAATATGCCAAGGTTTAGCTATTTGGGTATAATAAACCATAGTACCCAAAGAAGTATTAATTACCTTTTGACCAAAACCAGGAGGATGGAATTTCAACATCATATATAAGTTATGAATTAGGAATATTATCTTTATTCAAATGCACAATTTGATTCAGGTTATCACCACTGATATTATAGGCTGCACCAAAACCAACCACAAAACGTCCTTGAGTTGGTGTCAGTTGAAAAATCCTAAAATCAGCCAAACTACGTAACACATCAATAATATCACCAAACCGTTCTTGAAATTGATCAACGATTTGCTGCCATTGTTCAGTTTCCCTGGCAATTAAACTTGCTTGACAATCAAAACTCAAGCGACGACGGGCAAAAATATTAGCCGTTTTACCTTCATCTTCAATAAATAAAACACTAACATCAGGATTAGTTTGAATATTAGTAGTGTGAGTAGATAAACCACTCACATAAATATAAATATTTTTCGATTCATCCATCACAAAAGGAGTATAACTAGCATTGGGAATTCCCTGAGCATTTACCGTACTAATAATAATGCTGGCAAATTCTTGAGAAAATTTTTCATACTCAGCTTGGATTTTTTCTAACTGACTCATAAACCATAAATTCCTATTTAGCTGTTAGTATATGATTATAATATAAAATTGCCGTAATCATAAAAAATACATTCATCAAACATGAGTAGTGACCATGAATAAAAATAATCAGCCTCAATCTAAATTATGTAGACTCATTCAAACCCTCACCTACTTTGAAGTATTTCCGGCTTTGAATTGGGTACAAAACATATTTCAAAAAAATCCTTCTCAAGATCATCAAAATCAACCAAATGGGAGAAAAATTATGGGTTTAATTTTAGTAGCAGGTGCAACAGGTGGAGTTGGTAAAAGAGTAGTCAAAAAATTATTAACACAAGGTTATCAAGTCCGTTGTTTAGTCAGAGATATTGACAAAGCGCGGTCAATTTTAGGTAATGATGTTGATTTGGTAGTAGGAGATATTACCAAACCAGAAACATTAAATAACCTAGTGATGAGTAATATTCAAGCTGTAATTTGTTGTACAGCAGTGCGAGTTCAACCAGTAGAAGGAGACACAGCAGATAGAGCAAAATATAATCAAGGGGTAAAATTTTATCAACCAGAAATTGTTGGAGATACACCGGAAAATGTAGAATATCAAGGAGTCAAAAATCTAGTTGAAGCAGCTAGACGAAATTTACCAAACAGCGATGAAAAAGTAATTTTTGATTTCACCCAACCATCAGCAGAATTAAAATCACAACTTAAAAACATTTGGGGTGCATTAGATGATGTGGTCATGGGTGGTGTAAGTTCTAGTAATTTCAGTATTTTAGAAAAAACTGCTTTATTTGCAGGTAATGTTTCCACTGCAAACTCTGGTGGTTTTGCATCTGTGAGAACTAAGAATTTTGACCCAGCAATTAATTTATTAGGTCATACCGGAGTCAGATTAAGAGTTAAAGGTGATGGACAACGTTATAAAATCTTTTTAAGAACCGAATCAACCTGGGATGGAGTAGGTTATAGTTATTCCTTTGATACCGTAGCTAATAACTGGATAGATGTAAATATACCCTTTGCAAATTTAACCCCTGTATTTAGAGCAAAAACCGTTAAAGATTGTCCAGAGATTGATAAAAGTAAAATTTGTTCCTTTCAATTAATGTTAAGCAAATTTGAATATGACGGTGCATTAAATCCTAAATTTGCACCTGGTAGTTTTGGATTAGAAATAGAATCAATTAAAGCTTATGGTGGTGAAGGTTTACCACAATTTGTGTTAGTTAGTTCTGCCGGTGTTACTCGTCCAGGAAGACCAGGAATTAATTTAGATGAAGAACCCCCAGCAGTGAGATTAAACGACCAATTAGGAGGGATTTTAACTTGGAAATTAAGAGGAGAAGATAGTTTAAGAAGTAGTGGAATACCTTACACAATTATTAGACCTTGTGCATTAACAGAAGAGGAGGGAGGCAAAGAATTAATCTTTGAACAAGGTGATAATATTAGAGGTAAAGTTAGTCGTAATGATATCGCTGAACTCTGTATTCAATCCCTTACACAACCAAAAGCTAAAAATATCACTTTAGAAGTCAAACAAGGAGAAAATAACACTAACTCCATCAACTGGGAACAACAATTTTCTAACTTACAACGTGACCCAGTTAATTCTAGCATTTTCTAGGTTACTAAAATCATAGTCTATCTGCGTTAATCCGCGTTAATCTGCGTTTAATTTTTTATTTCCATAGATACCCAAAATTTAAAATAAATTGGGTATCTGTGTATTTAACTTCAAAGTCAATATTTATGAAGTATTTAAAAATGGCTAAAAAATTGGTTTTTACAGTTCTAACTGGAATCATAGTCACAATTATAGGAATTAGTATTTTTTCCCATCCTGCAATATCACAACAGGTAGATTTTCGCGTTAATAACCTAGAATCTGATGTACGTCGTTTAGAATTGCGGTTAAATCAAATAGAATTGTTAATCAATAAAAACTCCCAGATTCCAGTATCTAGAATTAACCGAACTCCTACTAAAAAACCAAATTTACAGAGGAACTTATCACAGGTAGAAAAAGATAAGATGTTTAACAGATTATCAACTTTATTTGTGGAATTAAAGCAGCAGGTAAATGGTTTAACAAATCGGGTTGTTAAATTGGAGTCGGGTAAGTAAGAATATATCTACATTTTTAGATTTTTACCTGCGAGACATAAATTGCAGCCAATATTTGTTTTATGTCGCAAGTGAAGAATAAGGAGTAATTTGATTTAAAATTTCTCCTAAACTTCTTTTAGCTTCCATAATTTCATAAGCATTTTCCAATCTTAAAAAATATCCTTCCGAAAGTCTAAAATAGCGACAAAGACGCAAATCTATATCCGCAGTCATAGGAAGTTTACCTGTAATAATTCCTTGAATAGTAGGATGAGGTAAACCTAAATTATTAGCTAAAATATTTTCGCTGATGTCTAATTCATCTAAAAATTCATACTTTAAAATTTCACCAGCATGGGGATTATGCAGTAAGTTATTTTCCATGAGATTTTCTCCTAATGGTAATCCACTGTTTCTACATTATAAGCATTGCCATTTTCCCAAATAAAACAGATTCGCCATTGCTTTGTAATACGAATACTGTATTGTCCTATTCTATCACCAGACAGAGCTTCTAAGCGATTTCCTGGAGGAATACGAAGATCATCTAAATTAGTTGATGCTTCCAATTGTCGCAATTTGCGTAAAGCGCGTTCTTGGATATCTACTGGTAATTTTCGTGAACTTACACCCTGCCATATTTTTTCGGTTTCTTTACAAGCAAAGGAAACAATCATTACTTTTAATTATTTTGTCTCTGTGATGTATAGTTTTGTTATTATACTGGTTTCCTGATCATAATGTATTAAAATATAATTCAAATATTATACTTCCTTCTGTTCAAATATGAGCATTTACCCTGATTTCCAAGCACAAGGTTATCAAGTTATTAAAGAACTAGGGCGTAACAGAGAAGGTGGCAGAATTACTTGGTTAGCAACAAATATTAACACAGGGCAACAAGAAGTAATCAAACAATTTTGTTTTGCTCAAGCGGGTTCAAATTGGTCCGGTTTAGAAGCCCACGAACGAGAAATACAGGTACTTAAAGGATTAAAACATCCTTGTATTCCCAGTTATTTAAGTTCTTTTGAAACATCTGATGGTTTTTGTCTAGTTCAAGAATATATTGATGCTCCAAATTTAGCAGAACCTCGCAGTTTTTCACCAGAAGAAATTAAACAAATTGCAGTTAAAGTTTTAGAAATTCTGGTATATTTACAAAATCGGATTCCGTCGGTAATTCATCGAGATATTAAACCAGAAAACATTTTAGTAGATGAACAAATCAATGTTTATTTAATTGACTTTGGTTTTGCTCGTATTGGTAGTCAAGAAGTTGCTGGAAGTAGTGTATTTAAAGGAACTCCTGGTTTTATTCCCCCAGAGCAAATGTTTAAACCCACAGAGGCTACAGATTTGTATGCTTTGGGTGCAACTTTGGTTTGTTTATTAACAGGAATTAAGTCAACAAAAATAGATCAATTGCAAGATGCAGATGACCCTTATTTAATTAAATTTCGGCATCTTTTACCCCGATTGAGTCTACGGTTTTTAGATTGGTTGGAAAAGATGGTACAACCGAAACAAAAAGAACGTTTCCCTAATGCAGAAGCAGCTTTAGAATCACTAAAGCCACTTGATGTCATCCGTATTCCAATAGTTACTCTAAGTCAAACATTACTAGAATTTAAAGCACAGAAATTAGGGGAAAAAATAAACCAACCCATTACAATTAAAAACTCTGTACCAGATACTTTATTAGAAGGTAGATGGGAAGTTGCACCTCATCCTAGTGATCCTCCACATACTCCAGATTATCATGCTTGGATTTCGGTGACACCTGCCAAGTTCAAGCGCAATAATATTGAATTTCGTATTCAAATTGATACTAAGAATTTAATGGCACAGAAAGATTATAAACGTCAACTGATACTATATAGTAATTCCTATCCAGAGAGTCATCTTTTAACAGTGAAGGTACAGACAGCAGATTTACCCATTGAGAATGTGGGACTGAGCTATTGGGGTTTAATAAGACTGTTTTCTGTAGGTGTTTTTACATCTATCGTTATGGTTTGGATTATAGGTTTTTTCATCAGCAATCCTTCTTCATTCTTAATATGGTTATTGGTCGTTATAGTGCTTATCTCTGTGTTGACGGGTGGTGTTATGACTATGAGTTTTATATCTTTAGTGTCTTTACTAATTTTAGCTCTTGTGTCTGTTGCCACATCTCAGAAATCTGCTGTTGTGGAAAAAAATGATTCTGCTGAAGACCCATTTACAATTATGCAGGTGCGACTTATTCTAGGATTTGGAGCTAGTGTAGGAGCAGGAATAATAATAGGCTTTCTCAATCCATTTATTTTATTGGCACTAACCGGAACAAGTTTATCTGCACTTTCTATGCTGCTTTATTCACCCCTAAAAAGACGTAAGTTAATTGCTAAATATCGTAAGTCTGAGGAATCTTTAATCAAGCCCTGAAAATGTCAGAATCAGGATACCCAGGATTTAAGGATTTTCGGGATAACGAGATTAAATATGTTTAATACTTACCAACAGCTTTAATAACCAACCCATTCAAAGCAATTACCAAAATTTAATTGACAAATATCACTAATCATAATTAACATCGAATTAGATGCTAATTAAATTTGCACTCATGATTAACCTTGCCAAAGATATACATTCCCTCACCGAATTTAAGCGTAATACCACTGAATTTCTACAACAGATTAAAAAAACAAAACACCCCTTAGTTCTCACTGTCAACGGAAAAGCCGAGTTAGTGGTTCAAGATGCAGAATCTTATCAAGAACTTTTAGAAGCTGCTGAATTAGTAGAAACTTTAAAAGGCATTAAACTGGGACTAGAACAAATGCAGCGTGGTGAAGGTAAAAAAGCCGAAGATTTCTTTAATGAATTGTTTAATAAAATAGACAATCCCCAATGAATGAGAAATATCAAATCATCATCCAACCAGAAGCAAAAAAAGTAATAGAAGAAGCTTATTTCTGGTTTAGTGATATTTCTCCTCACAAAGCTAGAACATGGATAGAGGGATTATATAAATCTATATTATCCCTAGAAAAAATGCCTTATCGTTGTTCTTTAGCATTTGAAAATGAGTTTTTTGAACAAGAAATACGACAATTTATATATGGAAAGGGACGAAACGCCTATCGAATTATTTTCACCATTGTTGATGATAAAGTTGAGATTATTTTCGTGAGACACGCTGCTCAAAAACCGATGAGCGAGGAATCTGAATAACTAATATAGATTGGGTTAAGTGATAGCACAACCTAACAAAAATCCTGCAAATCCTAGACATCGTGATTCTGACAAAATGCTATAATCAAAAAATTACAACTTGCAGCCATATCAACATTATGATCATCGCTCAAGAATTAGAAACTCAACAAAACATCTCCCCAAATGTAATTTTTCCCCCTGGTGATTTATATAGTGACGAACCTCCCGTGGAAACAGAACTACATCTAGAGCAAATTATGCTCTTAATCAAATGTATTAAATGGTTATGGAAAGACAGAAAAGATTTCTATGCTGCTGGAAATCTCACCATTTACTATAGTCCTAATCAGAAAAAATCAGAATATTTCCGTGGTCCAGATTTCTTTGTTGTGTTAGGAACTGAACGCAAAACCCGTAAAAGTTGGGTAGTTTGGGAAGAAGAGGGTAAATATCCTAATTTCATTTTAGAAATTCTCTCCCCAAATACAGCAAATACAGATAGAGAATTTAAAAAACAACTTTATCAAGATACATTTAGAACACCGGATTATTTTTGGTTTGATCCTTATACATTAGAATTTGCAGGTTTTCATTTATTAGATGGGGAATATCAACCTCTAGAAGCTAATGAAAAAGGACATCTTTGGAGTCATCAATTAGGTTTATATTTAGGAATACATGAGGGTTTATTACGCTATTTTACATCAGAAGGAAAGCTAGTTCCTACACCTGAAGAAAGAGCAGAAAAATTAGCTGCAAAATTGCGAGAATTAAATATTGATCCAGATACAATTTAAAATGTAGATTGGTTGAAACGATAGTGTAACTGAAATATGGGTTTATTATTGAATAATGTTAATGTTGGGTTTCGTTTCTCAACCCAACCTACTAGATTAATGCTGATAAAAAAATAAGGATACAGCAATGCTGTACCCCTACAAATTAACGATTTATGGAAACAAAATCAAACCCTTACTGCATCGCTTCCGCAGTCTTTTCTTTATCCAATTTGAGAATCAAAACTCCCAAAGGTGGTAAACATAAATCCAAGGAATAAGGACGATTATGTAAAGACCAATCCTCCGTCCATTTACCACCTAAATTGCCCATATTACTACCGCCATATTGACGTGCATCACTATTAAATAACTCGGTGTAAAAACCCTTTTCTGGTACACCAATGCGATAGTGAGAATGGGGTTGAGGAGTAAAATTACAAACTACAACCAAAAACTCATCAGAATCCTTAGCACGACGGACAAAAGAAACTACACTGTGACGGTTATCGCTGCAATCAATCCACTCAAAACCTTCCTGTGCAAAATCCTGAGTATACAAAGCAGGTTCAGAACGGTAAAGATGATTAATTGCTTTAAAAAATTCCTTTAACTGTTGATGAGGTTCAAACTCATGTAATTGCCATTCCAAATCAGACCACACATTCCACTCACTCCACTGGCCAAACTCCATACTCATAAACATGGTTTTCTTGCCAGGGTGAGCAAACATATAAGTAAATAAATTCCTGATATTGGCGAGTTTCTGCCAAGTATCACCGGGCATTTTACCAATGATATTGCTCTTACCATGTACAACCTCATCATGGGACAATGCCAACATGAAGTTTTCGCTGTGGTTGTACCACATACTAAAAGTAATATTGTTTTGATGGAACTGACGGAACCAAGGGTCCATGCTGAAATAATCCAACATATCGTGCATCCATCCCATGTTCCATTTCAGGTTAAATCCTAAACCACCTGTATAGGTAGGCCAAGATACCATCGGCCAGGAAGTAGATTCTTCCGCAATCGAAAGTACACCAGGAAAATAGGTAAATAAGCTGCTATTTACTTGACGTAAAAAATCAGCAGCTTCTAAATTTTCTCTACCACCGTACTGGTTAGGCAACCATTCCCCATCTTTACGGAAATAGTCGTTATAAAGCATAGAAGCTACAGCATCAACTCGAATACCGTCAATGTGGTATTTATCAAACCAGAACAAGGCGTTAGCTACTAGGAAATTTCTAACTTCATTTCGGGAATAGTTAAATACTAAAGTTCCCCATTCCTTATGTTCACCTTTGCGGGGGTCAGCGTGTTCATAAAGATGTGTACCATCAAAGAATGCTAAACCATGACCATCTTTGGGAAAATGTCCAGGAACCCAATCTACTAATACACCAATACCATTTTCGTGACATTGGTCTACAAAATACATGAAATCTTCAGGACTACCAAACCGGGAAGTAGGAGCATAGTAACCGGTGACTTGATAACCCCAAGAACCATCAAAGGGATGCTCGGCAATAGGTAACAGTTCTATGTGGGTGTATCCCAATTCTTTGACATAGGGAATCAGTTTTGCGGCTAATTCCCGATAGGTGAGGAAACGCGCACCTGGTTTTAATTCAGAAACAATGACTACTGGTTCGGTTTCGCCGTTGGGTAACTGCGCTGGTTCTTCACTAGCAGCGTGTAACCAAGAACCTAAATGAACTTCATAAACAGAAACTGGTTGGGTGAGGGGATCTGTATGTCTCCTGGTTTCCATCCAGTTTTCATCGTTCCATTTGTAGGTATCTAAATTGGTGACGATAGATGCTGTTTTGGGACGTGGTTCTTGCTGGAAACCGTAGGGATCTGATTTTTCGTAAATGTGGCCTGCAAAATTTTTGATTTCATATTTGTAATGTTCTCCCACACCCAATTCAGGAATAAATAATTCCCAAATACCAGTGTGTCCTTTCCGCATTTGGTGTTTACGTCCATCCCAGAGGTTGAAGTCTGCCAAAATAGAAACGTTACGAGCATTGGGGGCCCAAACGGCAAAATAAACACCTTTGACACCGTTTACTTCTGTCAGGTGCGCTCCCAGTTTTTCGTAAATGCGGTGATGATTGCCTTCTGCAAACAAATGTAAGTCAAAATCGGTTAAATGGGGAGAACGGAAGGCGTAAGGGTCATAAATGACACGCTCATGTTCCCCTTCTTTAATCCGTAATTGATAGTTACTTAGTTCTGCGGTTTCTATGGTGCATTCAAAAAAATGGGGATCATGCACCGTTGTCATCGGGTATTCTTTGCGTTCTTCTGGAACTACTACATAAGCTGCGCTGGCGTTTGGTAGGTAGGCTCGCACAGCCCAGACGTTTTTACCTTCCTGTTCTATTCGATGTGATCCTAGTACCTCAAAGGGATCGTGATGCTGATTCCAAACGATGCGGTTAACCTGTTCAGGGGCGATCGTGTTAATAGACATGAAGCTACCTACGTACAATAAATTGACTAACTAAATTCAGTTTTTTATAACTATATATATTCTTTACATTTATTTGTACTTTTGTCGTCATGCTTATCCTACATCACTCTGTATTTTGTTGGGGGAATAAAAAACTGGGGTATCACAGGAAGATGAATAACCTCATGGCCAATGACTAAATCCCCAAAAATGGGAGAATCTGTAGTAGTGCTTTACGCATTCTGATCAAAAATATTTGATCCCGAACTTCAGTGCTGAGTTTTGGTGGAGGGCTAGTTTGTAGTTGTGTTTGTAGTTCTGCGTATTCAGCCGCAGTGAGGAGTTTTCCGTCTATGGGCGATCGCCCAACGGTAATAATTTCTGTCCGCAATATTTCCTCTGGAATATCCTCCATTGGTGGTATGGCGATCGCCTTTGTTCCCAAATAGCTACTAACCAATACTATAGCAGTGGTACTTATACTCAAAAAAATCAGTTTGACATATTTCATTTTTGACTTTTGACTTGTTAGAGTCCCGGTGGTAATGGCTCACTACACAATTGATGAATCTGTCCAATCCGCTCAAATAACCAAGGACATTCCTGACGATACTTAGGGATAAGTGCTAAAGGACTTAGTAAAGCCGCCGCAGTAATATCTACCACACTAAAACTTTCACCCACCAGATATTTACTTTTTTGCCAACGATTAGATAATTCTGCCAGGGCAGTTTCTAACCTATTCGTAGCTAATTCTACAGTAGCATCATTAATCCCGTATTGTTTCCTGACTATCCCAATTACCATCTGACTAGATAATGATGGATCAATTGCTTTACCTTCCCCAGCCCGAAAATGATAGTAAACAAACCTTGTGGCTGTACCAATACTTTCATCTAACCAGTCTTCTAACATTAACGCTTCAGTTTGTTGTGGTTGGTTAGTGAAAAATAATGAAGGTGCTGGTTGATAAGATTCTAAAAATTGGATGATTCTGCTAGAGTCACCAATTACCGCTGGTTGTCCGGCAATTTGTGGTAATAAAACAGGTAGAGTAGTTAACCCAGTTAATGGCTTTACTTTCAGAATATGTAAACCCGGAGTGAGATTTTCTACCTTGTAATTAATTCGCTTATAACCAAGTGCCAGTCGAGCTTTGCGACAATAATGAGATGTACTAAATTGTAGTAGCAACATAAAGCTACTTAATAAATAAAGTATTTTTTCTAATTTCCACTACTGATTGCCATTAATGTATGGACATAGGAAAAAAGTAAAAACTAATTTTCTCATGTCCTACATGGGCAAAATCCTTTTGATAGAGGCATATTAGCCCCAGATAAATATTACTTAAAAGTGACTTTTACTAACTGTAAAGCTTTCAAGTTTTGGGGCTACCTGCCTACGGTATCATTTACTTGCGTTCAGACTAGAAGCACTATTGATTTTAGTTAATGCTTCTTTTACCTAACTGATCGAGATGTAGTTATGAGCAGCATCTCTAATTAATTAGGGAGTCTCCGTGGGGGTCGCTTCAGGTGTGGTAGTAGTCGCAGGGGTAGCACCATCAGTTGGTTCACTAGCTGGAGTAGTGGTTGTACCAGCTGGTGTAGTTGTAGTATCAGATGGTTGATTACCACTTTCGCAAGCGCCAAGCATGGTAGCCAAACTTAACATGAGAGCCAAACCAAAGATTTTTGTTTTCATAACTCCTCTTTCACCAGTAAAGACAATAAAAATATTGCGTCTGTTGAATACGATAGCTTATTTATTGATTTTTGTTAAATACCTGGATATTACAAAATTTAAACTCTGTTTGAAACTTTATAATTTTAAGTATTAAGTATTGCCTGAAACTGCGATAAATTATTGCAGTATTGGATATATATGATACTTGAATAGCCAATCTATTTAGTTACGTAGTTAATTGCCGGTAGCCTACATCTTATGTCATAGTGGATGCCAACAAAGGTTGAATAATCTGTATCATTCTGTGTTTTTACGAAACCTAGAAGTTTAACCTATCAAATACAATATTTACCATTCAAAAAAATTATGTCCATGATCCGTAAATCTGCTGTTTCTACAAAAAGTTCTTGGTTTAAGAAAAATTCCGTTGCACCTTTGGCGCCACAACGTTCCCAAGGTTTATCTACAAATAAACCAGATACTTTCACCCCATCTAATAAATCTCCAGTGGTTCGTCCCAGACGAAAACGTAATTCCACTGATCAGTTATCAAGTGCTGTGGTTAATCAAGCTGTCTTACCTAACTTGGGTCAAGATACTCATCCACCAGCAATCACCAACGCTCAACAAAAGTCCAGTGGTAGTGGATACCTACCAATGATGTCTCAGACTGGGGCTACACCTGGATGGTTATTGCGTTTGCACTATCTTTATCGTTACTCATCAGGTATTGCTTTCTGTTTGGTAACTGCAACCCTAGCAGTTTATGGTTGGACTGTTTATTCTCAAGAGCTTTGGGGTAAATATTACAGCACCTTAAAAAATTTACAACGCCATGAACGTCAGTTAAATACAACCAATGCAGCACTCACTAGTAAAATGGCTAAAGAGGGTGAAGCAGCGGGAAAAGCACTGATATCACCAACGGCTGGAAAGACAATTTTTTTACAATCAACATACCAGGGTTCTGAATCTTCATCCTCAACTACAAGTTCTAATCCAGCAACTCAGATCCCAACTTCTTCATCACTAGGATACTAAATAAGTTAGCAATCAGAAAAATACCCAGCCACTCACCATAACAGTTGACAAAACAGGCTTCTGGGTTATCACTTGCTTGACCTATAGCCTGATTCCACGGACAAACTAGATTAAGAAAACTCCAATGCAAAAATCACCAAGTAGAACAAAATTCAGGAATTGGCGAAATTTAGAATTTAACAGGCAGCGGAAGTTTTCTAAATCAGCTGTACCCAAGAGTGGTAATCCTAAAAATCAGACTCAAGCATCCAGTCTGAAATCTCGACTGTTAATAGTTTGGGCTATCCTATTTGCGGCGGGACTGGGTTTAGCCTTTAATTTGTATCGGTTGCAAATAATGGAGGGGGAAAAACTGACTAAAAGGGCAAGAAGCCAGCAAATGGTGAATTTACGTCCTTTCATGCCTCGTCGTCCTGTAGTTGATCGCAATCAAACTATTTTGGCACTTGACAGACCTGTATATACTTTGTATGCCCATCCTAAGTTATTTAATCAGTCTAAGGAAGAAGTAGCCCAAAAACTTGCACCTATTTTAAATAGAGATGTTAATAAGTTAATCAAAATATTTGAAAGTAAACCTAGTGGGATTGTTGTTGCCAATGGTATTGGTGAAAATATAGCGGATCGTTTGATTTCATTCAGGTTAAATGGTTTAGAATTCATCCAAAAATATTCCCGTTTATACCCACAGGATGATTTGGTAGCTAATGTGGTCGGCTATGTTAACCTTGATCGTCGTGGTCAGGCTGGGGTGGAATATAGTCAAGAAAAACTTTTAGAACGCTCTACACAAACTATCAGTTTAAGTCGGGCTGGTAATGGTGCCTTGATGCCAGATCACGCACCAGAGGGTTTTTTGCATTTTGATGATTTAAAATTACAAATTACTATTGATAGCCGTTTGCAAAGGTCTATCAGAACTGTTCTCAAAGATCAGGTAAATAGGTTTCAGGCTAAACGTGGGGCTGTAATTGTCATGGATGCCACGGATGGTTCATTATTAGCTATGGTTTCTTATCCTACCTACAACGCCAATGAGTATTCAAAAGCTGATATTGCACTATTTAGAAATTGGACAGTGGCAGATTTGTATGAACCAGGTTCAACTTTTAAACCTTTGAATGTGGCGATCGCTCTAGAAAATGGTGTCATCAAACCAGATGATATTTTTGATGATCCAGGCACAATTAAAGTGGCTGACCGCACTATCAAAAATGCAGAAATAAATAGTTTTAGAAGAATTAATATTGCCCAAATATTACAACAATCTAGCAACGTTGGCATGGTAAAAATTATCCAACGCATGAAGCCGACACTCTACTATAACTGGTTAGAAAAATTAGGATTAGGTCAAAAAGTTGATACAGATTTACCTTTTGAAGTGCGCGGCCGTCTGAAAAGTCAAGAAAAATTTCTAGGCTCAACTATAGAACCTGCAACGGCTTCCTTTGGTCAAGGTTTTTCCCTGACACCATTACAACTTGTACAATTACATGGTGCTTTAGCTAATGGTGGTAAGTTGGTAACTCCTCATGTGGTTAAGGGTTTAATAGATAGCCAAGATAAAATTCACTATTCGCCAAGTCTCCCCGCACCACGGCAGATTTTTTCTAGTACCACTACCCAAAAGGTAATAGATATGATGGAAACTGTGGTTTCTAAAGGTAGTGGTAAAGCATCACAAATTAAAGGATATAGTATTGCAGGTAAAACGGGTACGGCACAAAAAGCTAGTCCCAATGGTGGATATATTCCCGGTGCAAGAATTACCAGTTTTGTGGGAATTGTTCCCGCAGAAGCTCCCCGTTATGTGGTTTTGGCAATAGTAGATGAACCAAAGGGAGCAAATGCTTACGGTGGAACTGTTGCTGCACCTATTGTCAAGTCGGTGATGGAAGTGCTGATTCCCTTGGAAAAGATTCCACCTAATCAGAAGGTGACAGGTAAGAAGTGATAGGGACATAGGGGAAGAATAATCACAATAACCCAATTCCCTAAATGTAAGTTTGTTTGAGTGTTTCTTCAATTGAATTGACATTTTTAAAATGGTCAATTAATTGATGAGATTTGGTTTTTTTGGTCACTAAAATATCTTTTAACGGCGTTAAAAATTTAATATCTGGATCATTTTTGAGAGCATTTTCAGCAGCAGATAAGATTTTGGTGGCATGATCAAAAATTGCTTCATTATCAAGTCCAAATTTGGCTGAAATTTGGTGTAAATTTGGATCAGGTGTAATTCCTCTACCTTCCAAGGTTTGATCTAAAGCTAGACCTTTTAATAATGCTAATAACCCGGCATAAATTGAAAAATCATCACAACTATCACAGGATTTAAACTCAATCCGTCCAACTTCTGCGGGAATACGGGCAACTTTTGTTAATGATGGTACGCTTTCAATTAACTGTTCTTGTTTTTCTACAAATACCAAAGTTGCTGGTCTTTTACCAGTTCTGATAAATGTCCTCACTGATAAACCCTCCCACAAACTACCATTGAAAAATGGCGAACTATAAGTAAAAGGTATAATATAAGGACTGTAATAGGTGAACTTTTTACCAATATCAATTACTTTTTCCATTGGTAAATCTGCTACAGAAATATTCAAATCTGGTCCATAGGACACCATGTAAATATGAGCAGTTTGTTCATCTGGATAAGCTTGTAATTGTTTAATTTCAAAATCATTTAATGGTGGGTTTGGTGCAAACACACTGGTGTAGGGATTAAAACTAACTAAAACAGGTAAAAATCCAAATTCAGCCGCAACTTGACGCAATAAATTAAAACTTGTGTTTAGTTCATCAATTGCACCTTGTATACTAGAATTTATAGTAGTTCTAATTTCGATGCCTTTGCCTATACAATCAATTACTTCTTCTGAATTTGCAAATCTTTCAAAGCCTTCAATATACCATCGCTTTTGTCTAATATTGGCATCACCTACTCTTAATTGTGGGTAATCATCAGGATAGAGAGGTAACTTATCAACTATTTTTTGAAAATCCGTAAACTTTGTACAAGAGAAATCAGCAAACTTTCCATCTAGGTTAAGGAAAGCAACTTCATGTTCAATACCAAAAAAAAACATATACAACAGGTGAAATTTGATAGGTGACAGATGACAAAGTGGAAAGTCCTTGAATATTTAATTTTTATGATAAATAAAAAGTATTCTTGATAACTTTCTTGAAAGGGATTGTAAACGAAAACTGATGATTAAGGTAGCTTAGTATTGGTTGAAAAAATTTGAGGCGTGAGTTTTTATGACAAATGCTATTCCAACTCCTTACAATAGCGAACAAATTGCCGTTTGGTTGCGTGGACTACTAACTATTGCTTGGGCAGATGGTAACTTTGATGATCACGAAAAAGAGATAATTAATAGCATTACTAAGGATGAATTAGCTCCTTGTATTGATTGGCAGACATTAGAGACAATTACCCCAGAGGAATTAGCGGTTGGACTGGGTAAGGGTACACCAACAGCGGAGAATTTTTTGCGGACAGCGGTGATGGTAGCGATCGCCGATGGTATCTATTCTCTCAGCGAAGAAGAAATTTTACAACAGTTTTGTCAAGCATTAGAACTGGATAGTACAGCTTTAGAAACTTTACGTCACACCCTAGAAGATAGGGAAAACGCAGAAACATTCACTACACAACCACCGGATTTACTCCACCCCATGCGGGACTGGTTAGATGGGTTAGAAATTCATGACCCCAGAGTAGCCAGATTTTTATGTAAAATGATTCCTTCCCAGTGTCCTTTTGAAAGAGATGTCACCCTGTTTGGGCGTAAAATTGTCCATATCCCTCCAATGTGCAAAATTAACCCACTTTATGAACAATTGGTAGGTTTGCGTTTTCGTGCGCTCTCCTATCTTGCTGATGACTGTCAGGAGGATGTTACACCGTATATTTAGTCATTAGTCATTAGTCATTAGTCATTGGTGATTAGTTGTTGATTAGGTGAGATAATGGGGGGCGGGAGGTTTCAGGAATTACGGGTATATCAACTTTCAGAAAAATTAGCTGATGACATTTGGAAAATAGTTCATGAATGGGAGTCATTACCGCAAAATACATTAGGTAAACAGATCATCCGTTCAGCCGATAGTATTGGTGCAAATATAGCAGAAGGTGTAGGAAGAGGAAGCTATCAAGAAAATCGGCGATTTATTAGAATAGCACGAGGTTCTTTGTATGAGACTCAACACTGGCTAAGAAGAGCGTATAACCGTAATTTATTAACAGATGAACAGGTCAAGATACTAAAAGTTATCATAAATGACTTAGCACCTCAATTAAACGCCTATCTCAACTCAATAGGTAAACCTCCAAATAATAATGACCAATAACTAATGACCAATAACTAATAAATTATGCAATTCATAGATCAAGCAATAGTTGAAGTAGAAGCAGGTAAAGGTGGTGATGGTATCGTCGCTTTCCGCAGAGAAAAATATGTCCCCGCTGGTGGTCCTTCTGGTGGTAATGGTGGAAAAGGTGGTTCAGTGATTTTTGTGACTGATACTAACTTACAAACCTTATTAGATTTCCGCTATAAACATATATTTAAAGCGGAAAATGGTGAACGTGGTGGACCAAATAATTGTACAGGTGCAAATGGTAAAGATTTAATTGTCGAAGTTCCCTGTGGTACTACCGTTTATGATGGGGAAACGGACGCTTTGTTATGTGATTTAATTGAACCTGGACAAATTTTTAGAGTCGCTGAAGGTGGTAAAGGTGGACTGGGAAATCAACATTTTTTAAGTAACCGTAACCGCGCCCCAGAATATGCACTACCAGGTTTAGAAGGTGAACGAAAGGTTATCCGTTTAGAGTTAAAACTGTTAGCAGAAGTGGGAATTATTGGTTTACCAAATGCTGGGAAATCAACTTTGATTTCTTCTTTATCTGCTGCACGTCCGAAAATTGCTGATTATCCTTTTACCACTTTAATTCCTAATTTGGGAGTTGTGAAAAAACCCAGTGGTGATGGAACTGTATTTGCGGATATTCCTGGTTTAATTGAAGGTGCTTCTCATGGTACTGGTTTAGGTCATGATTTTTTACGTCACATTGAAAGAACTAGGGTTTTGTTACATTTAATAGACGCTACCAGTGAAGATGTAATTGCTGATTATCATACTATTCAATCAGAATTGAAAGCCTATGGACGTGGTTTAGAAAAACGTCCGCAAATTTTGGCGTTAAATAAAATTGATGCTGTGGATAAAGAAACTGTTGATTTAGATGCTTTAGCATTAGAATTAAATCATCTTTCTTTTGCTCCTGTTTTCATTATTTCGGCTGTAACTCGCGCTGGTTTGGATGGGATGTTACAGGAAATTTGGCGAGTGGTTGATGAAGTAAATGCGTTGGAAGCAGCGGAGGTTGGGGTGTAGTTGATGAGGTAGTTTTGTAGAGGAATCTAACAATAATTTCGCGGACTGATTAAGAAGGTCAGACTAGGTTTTATACTAGGTCAGCTATTTGGTTTGAGAGTTCCGGGATGTCTGGAACTTCTCAGCGTTTAGCAAAAAGTATGAAAGCTAGAAAATATCATGAATCTTGCAGCTATTTTTAAAGATTCTAAATACAAACTATCTCAATTTACATTGCAAGAGAATGATAATTTAGAGAACACTATTTTTATCAAGAAAACTAAAAATGGGGATGTTCCTGATATTCAGTATTTGGTACGTAGTAATGTTAAAAGACTAAAAGACGCATCGTCAGAATTACCCAATTTAAAACCTATAAATCTGAAAATACTGAGACTTGATGAAATAGGTTTAAAGAAAGAACATGAAAATCACTGTGCGGTATTAGTAGATTTAGATCAAAGTAAACTAATTGCAATGAAAAAGAGAAAAACGAAAAGTTGAAGATTCAATTAAGAAAGCAAATGCAACGAAAATTTCTGAATTAGATGTTGATTAAATTGGTATTTCATTTAATAGTTTAGTAAAATAACTACCGAAGAACCAAATTTCTCTTTTGTAAGTGAAATAAAAGCAATCATAACAAACCCCGATAATGAATAAACATCAACAAAACTGCCCAAGAACCTAATGCTACTTTAATAGCAACAAGAATATTTAAAATCGGTAAAATCCCCCCACTCAATAATGTTCCTAACTCCCCATGTGGTAACTCTATTCCAATTAAAGTTAACACTGCTAAAACAATAAAAATTAGCACAGAAACCTTTTCCCAAATTGCCGCATTCCAACGTTGATAAATATCCTGCATCCAATGATAAGAAGAGGTAATTGCTATTAACCCGATGGCTGTTCCAGCAGCTACACCAGCCGCAAAACCACCTCCTGGGCTTAAATGTCCTCTAATTGCTAATTCTATCCCTACTAACGCTGCAATTGTCGCTCCCAAACGAGCTAAAACAATAGATGGTTCATCTTTAAATTGATAAATAGTGCAGGATGGATTTTCATTAGAAAGTAAATAATTACATCCCATAATGGCAACACTAAATACAACTACCTCCATAATGGTGTCATAAAGTCTATTTCTAAATATAATCCCTGATACCGCGTTAGGAACACCACTTTCTGTTGATACTATTTCTGCAATAGAAATATCTAAAAAAGCTAGTTCTTTTAATTCTTCGGGAATGCCATTTTCAATCACTTTTTTCAGGATGGAAATATCTGATAAATTAGATGTTGCTTCTGGCATGATGAGAATTTTGATAAATAGGGCGATCCCTGCTACAATGTAAATCAATTTCATAGATATTTCTCCTAATTATCTAAAATTTTCACGTAATTCAAAGTGGTTTTCTCTGCATGAATTTCATTTTCAATAATGTTATAAATACGTTGAATCCTGATTTCTGTTTGGTATGTCTTAGCTAAAGAATTACTTTCTAAAAGTGGTGAACAAGTAGCGTGAACTTCTTTGTCTACTAATGCTTTTTGTAAACATTGAGGAGTTGCATAAGGAACAAGTTCTACCCGCATATAATGTTGTTTAAAAATGCGGCGAAAATCTGCTATCACTTCTTGAAAATTGCTGTCTTGATTTTCTAATATTTCATAATTTTCTATTACTCCTAAACGCAAAACTAAGGATGAACGCACAGCTACAGCATAGAGGGTAATTGATAGCATTGTTCCCATTAATGCTTCTGTTAATGCTACATCTGCTGCACCTAAAATTGCATCTACCATTGCTGCGATTGCCCCCAAAACCCCCCTAATTACTAAAGCATGATAGGGGTTAACTTGAGTGACTAACATTACCGCAGTTAACGGTAGCATGGCAATAATTATATAAAGATAGGAATCATTCATTTTTTGCCTCTTCAGTTGAACAGAATGCTAATACATAACCCAACATAGTATTCCAAATTGCTAAAGAAATAATGCCGAGAATAAGTAATGGCCATTCGCTAGGAATTTTTAGTAATAGTCCGACAATAATAATCATTGAACCCAGGGTATCAGCAACAGAAAGACCATGTAATTTGAATAATACTGATCTGTTGCTAACTAGATGAAAAGTTCCCCAAAACCAAAAAATAATGCCGATAAATATACAGGTGTAACTGAGAAAATTAATCATACTTCATTCAATCTTCTTAAAATATGTGCTAACAACATTAATCCGGCATTTCCTACACTTAAAATAATCACCGCTACTACTCCAATCATCCAATCATCTCGCAAAATAGATATGAGAAGAATCATGATTGATGTTTTGCTAGAAATGCTGCCAAAAGCTAACATTTTTTGCCAAGTATCATCAGTTTTCCAAGCTTCATAAATGGGTATTAGTAAGGCTAATATCATTGCCATCATGACTATTTCTAAGTTCATTTTTGTTTTTCCTCCTTCTAATTTCGTGAACTTCATACCACCCTTCTTCATGGTATTTTAAAACAATAGTTTTTGGTGTAAAGGTAATCAAAAAGATATCTAAGAATATTAGATGTAATGATCGCTTGGGTTTCACCCTTTCCATGATTATTTCTTCATGATGATGTGGAAATAGCATAATTTCCAATGCTTCTTTAAAAGCGATAGGAACAGCCGCCACAATTTTAATAATTACTCTCAACCATTCTTTTAATTTCTCTTTTGATGTCCGACCACGAGGTAAAACTATGGCAATAATTACACCGATAATGATATTTGTGATACTCAAATCAGATGTAAGTAAAAACCAAATTGTTAGTCTTAATATTAAACTGCCAATCATGCTAATGCCATCCAAAATAAGAGGACTAAAGTTAGACTCATCACCCCAATTAAATGTTCAATCTGTTCAAATAAACGGGGAATATAAACTGATACTTTTTTGATAATTAGGTGATATATTGACCAACCAATGGCTATAGTGATCAGTGCTTTGATAATTTTATCTAAACTGTAGGCTTCTAAATAGACGATATTCCCTACAAATAAACCAGAAATTAATAATGTAATTGCTATCCAAAAACCCGGCTTAGTGTTAATTTCTGCATCTTTTGTATGGGGTAAAAAGATAAATTTAGCAAAGGAAATTGCTGTACCTACAGCAGCAATATTCATGCAGATAACTTGCCAAGGGAGTAAATCTTTTGTAGTTAATGCTTTAGCACCAAAACCTGCTAATAAAGGAAAACCAGAAATTGATAAACTAGCTATAACTAAAGGTATCCAAATTTTTGTATTAATAGGTTTATATTTTAGTTCTTTAAAACTGCGACTGGGTAAAGAACCTGCCATCAAAAATAAAGATGATTTTACCAGTCCATGTGTCATTGCATAAAATCCACCTACTGCTGGTGCAGCGAGAATAAAACCTAACTGGGAAATAGTATGAAAGGCTAACATCCGTTTGGTATCTTTTTCAAATACCGCATAGGAAACACCCATTAAAGCTGTTCCTACACCAAAAATTCTGACGATAGCTTCAATTTCTTCACTCACTACAGCACAGCGTAATAAAGGTAAAACACTAGCTTTAACTACAACCCCTGACAGCAATGCAGATACTGGTGTTTCTGATTCAGAATGGGTTAAAGGTAGCCATAAACCAGAGACAAAAATACCAGCTTTAATTAATAGTCCTAGAAAAATTAATGCTAGTGCTTCCGGTGGTGAATCTTTTAAACCAGCAAAGTTAAAGGCATGATGTTTTTCGTAAACTAATACTGCACCAACCAGATAAAATAACATGGCGGTGTTGCTAATTAATAAATAGCGTAAACCTACCCAAATTGAGCGATCGCTGCGGGGATAGGAAATTAATAAAAAAGCTGCAATACCACTAACTTCTAAGGCTACATATAAACTAATAAAATCTGCACAGATAAAAGCAGCATTTAAACTACCATGAATAATGAGAATTTGAGCATAGAAAAAATATGTTTTATCACTAGACCAACAATAAATAATTACCGCAGCCGTAACTATAGCATTAGTTAAAATAAAATAAGCACTTAATTGATCAGCGACTAATTTAACACCAAAATTGTCCAGTAAATTTAGTTTTAATGGTGATGGTTCTAGAAATAATTGAATAGAGTAGGCAGCAGATGCTAATACCCCCCACAATGTCAAATGGCGGTTAATTTTGGGAGCTAAAAAGATACTAAATCCCAGTAAAAATGGGATAGCAATCCAGACAATAGTAATGTTATTCATGGTGTATTATTTTTCTCAATTTCGCTGCTTTCTAAAGTGGGGTTATCCCTTGCTAATTTCATCACACCAACTAGCATTAAAGCCTGAATTGAAAAGCCAATTACAATAGCTGTTAAAATCACAGCTTGAGGAACTGGATCAGCATAAGTAGCTTTTTTTCCTTCAGAAATAATGGGAGTTAATAAACCTTCTATTGATGCAATTAGTACATAAAAAGCAATTACTCCTGTACTCATTACATCCATAGAAATAATCTTCATCACCAGATTTTTTTTGAGGATGATGCCGAAAAATCCGCATAGTATTGTTGCCAGTACACAAGCTTCTAACACGGTAATTACCTACAGAATAGGGATGGAAAATACACACTTAACTGATAGTCAGGAATTTACAGATAAATTTTTGAAACTTATTTAAAGTGTTAGATTATTATTAGCACGAATCTTTAGTGCTAAATTCAGATAGGCACTAAATATTTCTGATGATAACTATAGTTGTACCTAATGATTTGATTTATGCTTCCCCTAACAGCACCAGACCCAATTCAAGACCAGAAACCAGTGGATTTTAATTTGTCTACTTCCCTACAATTAATTGGTCGTTCTCTCGAATTTGAGCGGATTGTGGAAATACTTGCCCAGGATGGTGATTTACTGATTACAGGAGTACCGGGCAGTGGTAGACGCACTTTAGTGAAGGTGGCAGCCCAAGAAGTGAGTGCAGTTGTTTTAGATATAGACTGTATTCGGGCGACAGATGGGGAAAGATTTATACAACTACTCACGGAAGCAGTTAACCAAAACTGGGAAGCTGATAAAATCATCAATTGGGTTAAGCAAAATGGCAGTAATTTTTTTATTGTTAGCACTGAAAGTAAACTTAAATTATTACGTCCTCTCAATCAAAAACAGTTATGGCAAGCATTTATAATTGTGATTGAGTTGTTACAAATTATGGCTAATTCTCTAGAACAGAGAATTGTTTTAATTTTGCAAAGTTTTCCTCATCTGCGTTCGTGGGATCGTCAGGGTTTGTGGGAATCAACTTTAAGAAAAGAAATTAAATCTCATCCCCATGTTAGTTATGTTTTGTTAGCAACAATTGCTGAAACTAATCACCAACAATATGATAGTATTTTTCCTCTGGAAACTATAGAATTAGCACCTTTATCTAGAGATGTTTTAGCGTTATGGGCAAGGGAAATTTTACACACAGAAAATATTAAATTTGATCCTCATTCTCAGGCATTACCAATATTTTTAGATGCAGTGCAAGGAAACATTGGTGATGCTATGGCTTTAATCCGGCGGTTATTAATCTTGCAACATCCCCAAGGTTTGATTACTGAACAACAAGTCAAGCAGGTAATTGAAGATATTCTCAAAGATTTATCTATTACCTATGAATCTTTATTAATGTTATTACCACCTAGTCAAATTCATCTGTTAGAATCTTTGGCAGTTGCTCCTACAGATAAACCTCAAAGTAAAGAATATATTCAAAAGCATGGACTTTCACGAGGTGGAAGTTTACAAGGGGCTTTAACTGGTTTACAACATAAAGGTTTAATTTACAGTGCTGAACAAGGTTATCGGTTAGCTTTACCTTTATTAGCTTTGTGGTTAAAACAAAGGTTGAGTTAAGTAATTTGGCACTGAAAATTATTGCTGAATACTTACATATTAATCTATTTGTGCGTATTTTACTTTTCTCATACTGTATATAATATTAGAAAGTCAAAGGAAGGAGTAACGATTATGACTACTGAACGGGAATATCGAGAATGGCAAGAGAAAATCAGAAAAGTTAGAGGACAAAGAACAATATCTAAGCCTGTAAATAAACCTGTAAAATCTTATAGTTCAGGTTTGCTAATTATGTTTTTTCTAATTTTAATTGGTGGTTTGTTGGCTTTAAAAGTTAATACTAGCAATCAAGAACCAGTACCTAGTAATCAAAAGGAAAATTTAGAATATCTGAATCCCACAAAAACTTGAAATGTGGTATTTTTAATTTTCCATCCAACGACGTGAACCAAAATATTTACAAGCTTTTGCGGCAATATTACTAGCTAGTGCTAAAGCATCAGTAAAACTTGTCTGCAAAATATAATGACAAAATGCACCATGAAAAATATCACCAGCACCTAATGTATCTACAACTTCAATTTTAGCAACTGGGATCAAACCTCTATTATTATTACTAATGTATTCTATGGGATTTTCTCCTTGAGTAATAGCTATATGGGGAATTTTAAAGTCTCGTAAATAATTTAAAACTTCTGTTTTACTTTTACAATTGGGAGGATAAAAGTTAGCTGAACAAATAGCATAATCTACAAATGGTAATATTTCCTCAAATCCTGGTTTCCAACTTCCTCCGTCAATTACTATGGGAATATTTTTTTGTTTGGCATTTTCGGCAATAATTTTACTTACTGCTATTTGATGTCCATCAATTAAAATAATATCAATATTTTCTAAAATATTGGTAGGAATAGAGTTAATATCAGCTTGTGTTTTTACAGCATTGATGGAAATTATTGCTCTCTCTCCTGTACTTTGAGTAACGATAATTGATGATACTGGTGGTGATGTTTGTTTACTAGTATTTAAATCAATTATTTCAACTTGGTAATTTGCTAAATCTGTACTAATTAATTGTGTAATATGATGTGAACCTAGTACACCTAAAAGTTTTGCTTGATTACCCAAGTAACTAAATGTAACAGATGCATTTGTGGCTGGGCCACCTGATGCTACAGTATAATCATCAGCGACTAATTTTTGATTATTCTGTGGTGGTGATTGGGCAAGATAAATTAAATCCAAGGTAATTAGACCAATAAATAAAGCAAATTTTGTCATTGGTAATTTATATATAGTTGGTAATTAGGCAAATTATAGAATATTTTATCTACATTATTTGTTAAAAATGTTATCTGAATGCTATACAGATGCAGTTGATAACTTAAGTAATGAATATGATGTTAATTTTCCTGATGTTTGTCCTTTTTCTCAGGATTTAGCTGTTTTGTTAAATAATAAGTTTTGGGAAATTTAATGTGAAATATTATTATGCAAAGTGAACCCAAACCAGGAACTTTATATATTGTCGGCACACCGATTGGTAATCTCGAAGATATGACTTTTCGGGCTGTGAGAATCTTACAAGCTGTAGATATAATTGCGGCAGAAGATACTAGACATACAGGAAAATTGCTGCAACATTTTCAAGTGAAAACTCCGCAGATGAGTTATCATGAACACAACCGTAATAGTCGCATTCCGGAAATATTAGAATATTTGCAATTTGGTAAAGCGATTGCTCTGGTTAGTGATGCGGGAATGCCAGGAATTTCTGACCCAGGATATGAATTAGTAAAAGCTTGTGTGGAAGCAGAAATAACAGTTGTACCTATTCCTGGGGCCAGTGCAGTAATTACTGCTTTAAGTGCATCGGGATTAGCAACAGATAAATTTATTTTTGAAGGTTTTTTACCTGCTAAAAGTCAACAGCGACGGCAAAAGTTAGAATATCTACAAGCAGAAGCTAGAACATTGGTTTTCTACGAATCACCCCATCGGTTGCGGGATACATTAAAAGATTTAGAAACTGTTTTAGGAAGCGATCGCCAAATAGTTATAGCACGAGAACTAACTAAATTATATGAAGAATTTTGGCATGGGACAACCAGTGAAGCGATCGCTCATTACCAGCAACAAGAACCCCAAGGGGAATACACCCTTTTATTAGCAGGAATAGAACCTAGTAAACCACAAATCACAGAAGCAGAACTTAAAACCGAATTATTAGCAATGATGAAACAAGGTATTTCCCGTTCCCAAGCTAGTAGACAATTAGCTAAAGAAATATCAGTTTCTCGGAACAAATTATATCAGTTGGCTTTGACGATTGAATTAGATGATGAATAAATACAGCCTGGCAGAACAAAACCCTCACAAAATCCTTGTAGTGCGGGCATTTTACCCCTCAAGTCTAACTAATAACAGCGGGAAGTGCCGTACCCAAGAAGAAATGTTTATATAGGGTTAATTATTATACTCGAAATGGCTTAACCATTTGATTCTAGAGGGTTTAGCAGTGCTAAACCCCTACAAATCTAGGTTTTTCGTAATCTCGCAAAAGTCCATGTTCCAAGCATTTTATATTTATTGCTTTTATTCATATTAAATAAATTTAAAAAAATCATGAATCGTTCAAACCAATTAATAGTCAGGTGAGCCATTTTGCCTTTTACCTGATGCAATAGCAATTCATTAAATTAAATAAGAATAAACTTAATACAATATTTAAAATTCTAAACCCCAACATATCTTCAACCTGTTTGAGATTGGATAGTTTTGCCAAGTTTGAGGCTAATATTACAATGGATATTATTGACAAATTGAGGACAGAACCAGAATGACCCAAGTGCTTCTAGGAGAAAACGAAGGAATAGATTCAGCCTTGCGTCGCTTTAAACGCCAGGTTTCTAAAGCTGGTATTTTGGCTGATGTAAAGTATCATCGTCACTTTGAAACTCCCCAGGAAAAACGCAAACGTAAAGCAGTTGCAGCTAGACGGAAACGTCGTTTTAAATAAACCTATTCGGTTTGGTATTGGCATTGCTTGAGGATAAAATTATAAGCAAGCAAAATCGCTTTACCATGTGCTTAAAAAAAATCAAGTAGCTGCGACACACCCCAGATGGAGTGTCATCTTATTTTTGGAACTTTGCGTTGAAATTTATTAACCTGGTTGGATGGAGTCAGCGGAAATCGCTGCCCATCTACCAAAAGTTGGTGATTAGTGATTAGTGATTGGTGATTGGTGATTGGTGATTGGTGACTAGGTTATTAATCCTCCCCATCTCCCTACACCCTTACGAGTCAGGAGTCCAGCTATTGCAACGGTTCATCGCTTTTTCTACTCCCTGTTTGAAAGTGAGTTCTACACAATCAACCACAAAGTCTAATACCTGATTCATTAATTTTGATTCTGTCGCAGAGAATTTTCCCAAAACATGAGAAACAGTTTCAGCATTATCGTCATTAGCTGCACCTTTAGGTTTACCTATCCCAATTCTTAACCGGGAAAAGTTTTGACTATTCAAATGGGAAATAATACTCTTCATCCCATTATGTCCACCAGCCGAACCAGATAAACGCAATCGAGTTTTCCCTAACGGTAAATCCATATCATCGTAAATTACCAAGACAGATTCAGAAGGTAACTTATACCAACTTGTTACAGATTGGACAGATTGACCTGAACGATTCATATAAGTTAACGGTTTTAAAAGCCGGATTTTGCCACCTTTTGGTGCTAAACCTTCCCCAAATTGTCCTTGAAACTTACGATTTTCTGATATGGAAATTTGCAAAGCACGGGCAAGAGCATCTATAGCTGCAAAGCCAATATTGTGGCGAGTTTGGTCATATTTAGGCTCTGGATTTCCTAAGCCGACGATTAACTGCGGAATTACCAAAGCCGACTGGTTAAGAACTTCTGTCATTTTGTACTACACAGTTTTTTCTTGACTGGTGTTAACAGAAGCAGTTTCTTCCTGCTGAGATTTTTCAGACTCAATTTGCTTAGGTTCAATTTCAGCGGTAGTTTTGACAGTTTCTTGTAACTTTTCTGCTTCTCGTTTAAACTCGGTCTGAAATTCACTAGAAGCATCTTGGAAACTGCGAATCGTTTTACCCAAACTGCGGCCAATTTCTGGTAGTTTCTTCGGACCGAAGATTAATAAAGCCACTACCATAATTACAGCCATTTCTGGCAAACCAATACCAAATATATTCATAATGTTTTTCCTTTAGCTCATTTCCAACTATAGCAGGAGTCAGAAGAAGAGGGGGTGAGGAGGTGAGGGAGAGAAAAAGATTTTTCCGAATTCCCAATTTCCTGTTCCTTGTTCCCTGATAACTGAAAAACCCGGACAAGCCGGGTATATGGTAACTTGTATCCAAGTTATGATGGCGTGCAGCAATTAGCCGCCTAGACTGCGCCAATCTACAAGTACATCCTGAATTAACAGAGACTTGTTGTAAACTTGCAGAATAATGAGCAAGAATACGAAAAATAAACCCATAAAAACAGCCATTAAGGGTGTTGTCCCCCAACCGGGAGCTACTTTACCATATTCAGCGTTTAAGGGTCTGAGGATATCTCCCAATCTAGTCCGTTGTGCCATAGTTCACCTAAGATTAGTTGCCAAAATTTTTTTTAATTTTTTTATTCCCCTCTGTAGGATGCTGCAATATTTCAGCAGGATTTTTACCTTACGTTTGGGATGATTCTGACTATGACGATAATACCACTATCAGGGTAGGGTCGTTTACCTGAGTTTGCTTAATGCTTTTATGGTATTTATGTTAAGTTTCGTAATATTCTATAATATATATCTCATAATATAACTCTAAATTTATGGAATTAGAACCTGGTTTAGTGCTTGGTGTTTCCTTTTCTGTCATCCTTGTGGCTATCACTGGTATGGCAATTTACACCTCTTTTGGTCCCCCAAGCAGGGAATTAGCTGATCCTTTTGAGGATCACGAAGATTAGAAGCGTGCTTAGTTTGATATGATGGTGGGTTATACCCACCCTTTGATAATTTGTCTGAATCAGGATTTTCAGGATGTTATTGAATGATAGTTTTTTTGGGAAGTTGGAGATTTTATTTGTCTGAATCAGGATGTCCAGGATGGGAGGATTTTCAGGATGTGATTGAATGATTGTTTTTTGGGATTTGGTGATTTTATTTGTCTGAATCAGGATGTCTAGGATTTGAGGATTTTCAGGATGTTATTGTGATTTGGAAATTCAACCAGAATAAGAGTCGGTTAAAACCGACTTTAGCTTTGAGACAGGGAATTTATTCCCTGGTTATAGATATTCCGAAAACCGAAAAACCAAGAGGTATATTTATTAGTAGTCGAAAAACCTTGTAAATAATATACAAAATCGAATCTCAGTCAAGTTTAAATTTTCGGCTCTCCTAGACTTAGTTTGATAAATTAATACCAAAAAACACCTAAAACACTTGATATAAATAGGTTTCGCTCAAATAGAATCAAAGATTTAATAAAAATATGATTTCTGATTCTTGAATCCCCTACTATGTAAGGACTTAACCTGATATCAAGTATTAATTTTCTATAACTAGTCTAGGAGAGCCAAATTTTCCTAATTTACCATTAATAGAAGTTATTCCTGAATATTTAGAAAAAAGTAAAATTATCGGTAGAAATGGGACAATTAAAGAGTTTAGAAATTGGGTAAGACAGCATTTTTAAAAGGTTTATATAATATAAAATCACTGAGAATTTACAGAATGTTATTGAATGATTATTTTTTGGAAGTTAGGGATTTTTTGAGGATGTTATTGAATGATTGTTTTTTGGGAAGTTGAAGATTTTTCAGGATATTATTGAATGATTGTTTTTGAATGTTTGTACACCATCTAAAAATTCCCATCCTGAACATCAATCCTGGTTATCCTGATTCTGACACATACAACTTTAAACACCAAACCAACCATCTAAAAATTCCCATCCTGAACATCCTAAAATCCTGGAAATCCTGATTCAGACACATACAACTTTAAACACCAACCAAAAATCTATAAATCACATCCGGTAAATCCTATAATCCTGGTTATCCTGATTCTGACATAATTTCAAAACTCCCAATTTTCCAAGGTTCTATTTTTCCAACTTCTGCATTTACCTTCCTCTCTAATAAATCAACTGCTTCTCCTAATCGGAAATATTCACTTTCTAAACCTAAATCTGCTGTTTCTCCCTGACTTTCATAAAAACGCAGAATGATTTTTTTACTATCATCTTCACTGACTTTAAACGCCATCATAATTAAGTTATTTGCGGATAATTTAAAAAAGCTATTGTTTTTAAAAACACTAGGTTCAGATTTTCTAATCTCTGGATTTACTAACACATTTAATGGTATATTTAATTCATATCCTTTTTTGACAGTTTCCGCTGCTTGCCAACTGCCAAGATGAGGATATAAACTATAGGTAAATTTGTGTATTCCTCTATCTGCTTGGGAGTCTGGCCAGTTGGGACTTCTTAATAATGTGAGGCGGATTTGATTGGGTTTAACATCGTATCCATATTTACAATCATTGAGTAAACTAAACCCGTATTTTCCGCTTTCTGTTTCCGTGGTTAAATCAGCCCATTGTAAAGCGGGTACTTCCCATTTTGCTTGTTCTGCGGGGGTTTGGGGATTGGTGGGACGGTGAATTACACCGCAGGGAATTTCATAAGTGGCAAATTCGGCGTTAAGATTTAAAGGGAAAGCTATTTTAACTAATACTTGATTTTCTTGCCAATTTACAGTATTCTGAATTTTCAGAATGGGCGAATTTTTTTGTAAGATGTAATTTTGGGTAAATTGAGATTTTCCGATTTGACGAACTACCTGCAAACGTTGTTGAATTTCGCCATATTCTAACCATTGAATTGATAGTAACTCGCTTGCTGGTAGAGGTTTGGTGTGATAATCTGGATCAATATTCCAAGCATCCCAATATTGTCCGCTATCTGTAAATGCTTGGAGTTGGTTTCCTGCACTGTTGATAATTTCCCGTTGTTGGTTTTTATCAAAGATGCTGTCTATATCTCCGGTTTGGGGGTTGATTTTTACTTGGAGATATTCATTTTCTAAATTCCAGTTTTGAGGAAGTTCGTTTTTTTCGATGTTGTGATTTTCAGAAGTTGAAGAAAGCCAATAAATTTGATATCCTATTGATGGGACGTTTGCCAGAAATAATAAATAATTTTCACTTTTTTGGGATGGAATTTTGTTTCCTTGAATATCGTAAATTTTCCCAGTTTGATTATTTTGGGGAAAGGTTAAACTAACAACTTCCGAACGTTCCCAGTTGAGAGAGTTAAAAATTATGATGGGGATGCTATTTTCTTGGGGTGGTTGTGGTAAATTGATGTGAGATGCGATCACTCTTAAAGAATCATCTAATATTTTTGTTCCCACTTTTTCCACATCTTCCCATTCTGGGAGTGCATCATGGTAAACTTGGGTAATAGAAGAACCGGGTAAAATATCATGGAATTGGTTAAACAGAACTTTTTTCCAAGCGGTTTCTATTTCTGTTTGGGGATATTCACAACCATAAATAGAAGTTGCGAGAGTTGCAAATAACTCAGCCTGATATAATAGATGTTCAGATTGACGATTGAAGCATTTTTGATCTGCGTGGGTAGTATAACATCCGCGATGGAATTCTAAATATAATTCATCTTCCCATATTGGGAGTTCTTGGAGTAGATTTTCTGACTCTAATTTTATGTGTTGTAGATAATTTTCTGCGGTTGTAAATTCCAACTTAGGTAAAATTGGGGAATGTTCCCAGCGTCGTGCTACTTCTAGCATATCACGAGTAGGTCCACCACCATGATCACCGACACCAGGAAGCCAAAGCGCATTATTTAAACCCGTTAGAGTTTGCCACTCACACAGATATTCAGACATTTTAACCGGATCAATAGTTTCACCGATCAATGCAGACATATAACTTAATATTTGACTACCATCTGGCGATCGCCACCAAAATAAATCATAATCAAACTTAGTAGTATCATTCCAGCGCAACTTCTGAGTGACAAAAAACTCAATTCCTGCATTTATCAAAAACTGTGGTAAAGTCGCACAAAAACCGAAAGTATCAGGAACCCAAACCACCGGAGATATCTTCCCAAACTTCTCTAAAAAATACCGCTGACCATATAATAATTGTCTAACAATAGACTCACCAGAAATCAAATTCAAATCTGGTTCTACCCAAAAACCACCCAAAATTTCCCACCTTCCAGATTTTACCTGACTTTGAATTTCTCGAAACAACTCACGACGGTTTTTTTCCACCCAAGCATATAAAGCGGGTGTGGTATGACAAAAGATTAATTCTGGAAAATCTTTTTGTAAATTTAAAACCGAATCAAAAGTATTTTGTGCAGCATTCCAAGTTTCAGCAACAGGCCATAACCATGCTAAATCTAAATGTGCATGACCCAACAAAAATATTTTATAACTTTGAACGCCGATGAACGCCGATGAACGCAGATAAATTTCCCTAATTTTTAACAGAAAACTTTTCCAATCTTCTTCCTCTGTGTCCTCTGTGTCTCTGTGGTTCGTTACCTCATCAATCCCAGCAACCAAACCAGCAAACCCTTCCGGTGAAAACCTTTGTAAAAGAATTTGAGTAACAGCCAACTCATCAGCCAGAATCCCAGCATCCAAATTATTATAATCCAAACATTCAAAAATTAAAAGCGATCGCATTAAAGCCCCATCGCAATGTCCAGGACTTACCAACCGCACCGCGACAAAAAACTCATCCCCACAACTAACCCCTTGACTTAGAAGCAACCGTGGTGAACAATCAAATAAATCGCCAGTTAATACCAGATTACCATTAACATAAACCTCCGCAGCATCTGCCCACCAAAGCAAAGATAACCGCAAACATAAACCCGTCAAAGGATAACCTTGTAAACTTTCAGGAACAGTCAACCTTTGTGATAACCAAAGAACCTGTTTTCCACCTTCCCAGACAACTTGATTTTTATCATTTATCTTAACAGGCTGCCACTCTGACAAATTTGATGTTATCACATCGGAAATTTCTAAGTCAACTTGCTGACAGAGCCAAGAAGAGAGTATATTAATTTGACAACAACAGCGTAACTTCTCAATTGTCTTTGATATAGATGTAGTATCAACAGGAGTCAGAGGAAAAGTCATAAATAATTGACCTAAAAAATAAAAATGTAGAGAGACTTAAACAAATATGAAAGCAAATAATGAGATTGTCAAAATTAAACTTATCTCACTTGATTTTCAGTTATGATTATATAGCGTTTCCTCATCTAAATCATATAAAAAATATCTGTGTTTATCTGCGGTTCATTAATTACCGCTTTCAGTAACTAACAATTTTATAGGAATCGCCAAAATCACACACATTCAACCTGATTAATTGATATTATGCCACCTACTTCCTCTAGTCGTTATCAAAGTAAAGTATTTAACTTTTTCAATCAGCAATCTCAGCGATTGAGTCAGAAATTAGAAAACACCCTTCGCAGCGTACAAGTAGCGACAAAATTTAGGTTGGAAGCACTACTTTTACCACTTTATCAAGCACTACAAACGGATAAATTTGCAGGTAAAAAACTACAAACCCCAACTAGAAACAAGCAACACCAATTAAAATCGTCTACTCCCCTAACAGCAGACACACCAATTTACAACATCCTAGAATTAGTTAAGAATTTACCATCTGCGGCTGTCGCGGAATCACAAACTTTACAAAATGTCAAACCTCTAGGTTTTTTAGGTAAAGCTTGGGGTAAATTTACCAGTCGTTTAGGTTTTTCCCCATCTCCCACAAGCCAAGTAAAACCCGAAGATACTTTACAAAACCATATTCCAAAGGTACAGGGAATCGCAGTCAACATAGAAAACCGTAACTTGGTATTAGTAAGCAAAAATAACAAAATTTTGGATGTTTTAACAATTAAGCAGCAAGCCATATTAACAGAAAATATTAACAGTGAAATTGCCAAATATTCTCAAAGTGATGATTTAAAAATATCCTTAGATGAGCAAGAAATATTACCAAAAATTGATAGTCTTTTAAACAAACTAACTAACACAGACAAAAATATTATAACAGACATTTCTAGGAGTGTAAATAGGCGCAAAATTAAACTTTCTTTATCTTATCCTGGTAAAATCTTAGCATTACTAGACCAAGCACTAGCCAAATTAGAATCTAATGCTATTATTCCAGTAAAACAGCGCAGTCAAGAAATTATTGAAGTTGCAAAAAATCAATTAGAAATATTTGTTTACGGAAAAGAACAGGGAGAAATAACTGTAAATTCCCATGGATTGAAAAAACCAGATGTAAAAATTTCTGAATTGATAGAATCTGCTATAAATTACTTTTTTGGAGGTAGAAAGATCCCGAAAATAGCAGAAACAGAAACATTTTATGAATTACCTAAAGATAATGTTAATAAATTTGTTGATGATTCTCAAATACAATCATCAGATGCTGTTGCAGATTCGTGGTTAACATGGAGTGACTTGTATGGAGAAATAGAAATAATATCTCCGCAAAAACCCCAAACAGAAACAAAAGTATCAAACCCAGAAAACAGAAGTTATGTATACTCAAGTCAGAGCAAAACAGAAAAACCCCAACACAGACTAAAACCTGACTGGATAGAAACTACTGCTACATTTCTTGGTTATGAAAAACATCTATTAGAGCATATTTTAGAATGGTTAGATCATATCATGGTTTGGATAGAAATGATATTGATGAACATAATTTATTTTTTAAAAGGTTTGTTACAGGTGAGGTAAAAGCTATTTTGGGAAATTGAGCAATTTTCCCTAGTTCTGTTACTTGTCACCTGTTATCTTTTTCAAGCTACACAAATTCCATACTTTGGTAATAAATCATGAATGATGTAAAATTGATGTGCTTGTAAAGCATCGTGAAACAACTTCCAATTACTGACCAAAAAACTGGGATGATAGGGGAAAATTTCATTTCCTTTATCAACATATTTGTCAGTTCCCAAAGCTTGGTACTTCCAAGAATCTTTACCTTTGGGAATATAATCAACATTAGCAGCACCAAAACTAAATTTACCTTGGGATATAGCATCTAACCATTTTTGATGACGTAGATGACTTTTTTGATCTTTAATATTCTCAAACATCCAAGCAATTAAATTTTTATCTGCATCTGGTAAACCTGCTACAATCGCATCAGCATCACCAATTAAATAACGCCGCATCATCTTACACATATTATCAGCAGCAGCTAAAAAATCTTCAGGATTATTACGTCTAATTTTCTCACCCCTACCATTAATATAACCCCATCTTAAAAACGGTTTATCAGGATGACTTAAAACCGCACCATGTCCTAGAGGTAAAGCTTCACTGACAAAATAATTTTTTAACCTATCCATCAAATTTTTATCAGGGTTATCATTTTCATCCAGTAGCTTTTTCGCTTCATTTACCCGATGGTTCACACCAGCAAAACCTTGATGCGCCCAAGTATCAACATATACGTGCATCGTAATCCCTAAACGATGTAAACTATAAGCACTATCACGACGTTTTATACATTCCTTCACCATCTGTTGTGCAACGTCGCTATTAGGACGACATATTAACTTTTCAATAAACTTCCCTTCTGGGTCTTCACCAGCTTTTTTACCCCCATTTCCTGGTAAAAAATGAAAAGGAATCCACACATGATAATTTGCTAATTCCTGAAAATTCCGATAATCTAACATTTTATGAGCGGAACTGATGCGGGTAAACATCGCTCCATTATCAAACTTAATCATACCGCCATTGATGGCATCATCTACATACTGAGCGCAGTAAGCGACAATACTAGCATCCCTATGTTCAAAACCCGCTATTCGTGCTACTACGTAGGTGACACTGTGGTGAAAGTCTATTTGCATCTTAAAATCACTTTATTTAGGGAATTTTAAATTTAGAAATAGACTATAACAATTTAGACACCAGTGCATGACTTTTAGCAAATATTCAAATATAAATAACTATCAACTTATGTTTTTGTGTTTATGTTTGAGTTTTACTTTCATATTTTTAAAAACAAAAATCCTTGATAAAACGAGTCAAAATTTTCTAATTGGCAAACTTTTTATAAGTAATTTACAGTTAATATGTCAAGAAAAATCAACCATGGATAAACGTGAATAAACGTGAATAAACTTGGATAAATACAGGTAAATAGAGATAAGAATTTGCGTAATATGATTTATTTTATTTCTATGTAAAATATGTATAATCAAGACTAAGTGAGTGTATATATACATATATTAATTTTTTGTACTATAAAATAAGTTTTTAAGAACAGCTACAACTTTGTATACTAGGACTTACGTAATGTAAAAATTAACTATCATGTGGGTAAACGATATTTGTTTGTTTCAGGCTTTTAGGGATGTGGTTTGGATAAATAGTGATAGCAAAGTGCTGCTGTAAACAGGTTGTCCAAAAATCACTAAAAAATCCGATACCAATTTTCGAGTTTTTTTGATTTATTTAGCTGCAATTACAGAAAAATATGGTAATCTACTTTTCAATAATAGTAGACACCTCCAAAAAAGAAAAACAAGATGAAAGCCTTGTAAAATCAGGGTCAGTACCTTATTTCTGGAGATGGCTAGTAGAGTAAATACTGTAAAGATATGGGCTTTTAATTACCAAAAAAGCTAAACCTGAGCAGGAAACACCCTTAGTAGATAATTATACAAAAGGTCAGTTATGAATTTAAAAGAACTGTTAAAAACCCTGTCAGTGCAAAAAATAGAACTGTGGGTTGAGGGAGATAAACTGCGCTATAGAGCGTCCGAAACGGCGCTGACACCAGAATTATTAGTAGAAATTAAACAAAACAAAGTAGAAATTATCCGTATCCTCTCCCAGAAAAGTGAAGATACAGAAACCTATCCCCTATCCCATGGACAAAAAGCCTTATGGTTTTTATATCAATTAGCACCAGAAAGTGCAGCTTATAATCTTTCTTATGCAGCTAAGTTATCACATAATTTAGATATTACCGCACTGCAAACAGCGGCACAAGCAGTCATAGACAGACATCCCGCTTTAAGAACTAATTTTACCATCATTGATGGTGAACCAGTGCAAAAAGTAAATGAAAATCAACCAGTAGAATTTACTGTAAACAATGCTTTTGCATGGAGTCAAGGGGAAGTTAATAATTGGTTATTAGAAAAGAGTGCTGTACCTTTTGATTTAGAGAATGGGTCAGTAATTCGCTTTCATTTATTGATTAATAATAAGGCGAGAAATGAATATATTTTAACTATTGTCCAACATCATATTATTAGTGATCTTTGGTCTTCAGATATAATTGTTGAAGAATTAGAAATATTATATGATGCGATAGTTAAAGATAAAGAACCACTATTACCAGAAAAACCCAGTGAGTATGAAGATTATGTTAAATGGTCTGAGGAAATATTATCAGGTGACTATGGTGATAAGTTATGGCAATTTTGGCAGCAGAAATTATCAGGAGAATTGCCATTAATTAATTTACCAATTGACAGACAAAGACCTCAAGAACAAACTTATAATGGTAATTCTTTAGTATTTAATGTTGAGCATAAATTATTGGAAGGTTTACAAACATTAGCAAGAAAAGAGAGAGTTTCTCTTTATATGCTTTTGTTAACAGTATTCCAGATTTTATTATCTAAATATACAAATCAAGAAGATATTATCATCGGGACACCGACAATAAATAGAAGTCGTCCTGAATTTGAAAGAATTGTTGGTTATTTTACTAACCCTGTAGTGTTAAGAGGTGATTTATCAGGAAATCCCACTTTATCAGAATTATTAGCAAGAACAAAAACCTGTGTATTAGAAACTTTAGAACATCAAGAATATCCATTTCCGCTGTTGGTAGAAAAACTACAACCAGCGAGAGATACAAGTATTTCACCTATTTATCAAGTAGTGTTTGCTTGGGATAGAAGTAATATTAATGATTTTGAAAATACAGATACTAATGACCGATTGATATTAGAACCAATTATTACCAATACAAAAGGTGCTGCTTTTGATTTAACTTTAACTATTATTAATGATGCTGCTTCTTTAAAGGGAACATGGAATTATAATACTGATTTATTTGATAGCAGTACAATAGAAAGAATGACAGGTAATCTTATCACCCTGTTATCAGCAATAGTAGAAAAACCCCAAACAGAAATTAAAGAACTACCAATATTAACAACATCTGAAAAACAACAATTATTAATTGAATGGAATCAAACAGACGCAGAATATCCTGTAGATAAATGTATTCATCAACTATTTGAAGAACAGGTAAATAAAACACCTGATGCAGTAGCAGTAGTATTTGTAGACGCGCCAAACGCGGCTTCTCGGAGAGTAAATCAACAACTAACATATTCAGAATTAAATCAAAAAGCCAATCAACTAGCACATTATTTAATATCCTTGGGAGTGAAAGCAGATACCTTAATAGGAATATGTGTAGAACGTTCTCTGGAAATGGTAATAGGACTATTAGGAATATTAAAAGCTGGTGGTGCTTATGTTCCTCTTGACCCTGAATATCCTCAAGAAAGAATTAGCTACATGATAGAAAATTCTGGGGTAGAAATATTATTAACACAACAACATTTACTAACTAGATTACCCCAAGAAAAAACCATCATTTGTGTAGATGCAGATAGGGAGAAAATCAATCAATATAGTCAAGAAAACCCAATCACAGAAACAACAGTAAACAACTTAATCTACACAATATATACATCAGGTTCAACAGGAAAACCAAAAGGAGCAGCAGTTTATCATCGTGGTTTTGTCAACCTAGTTCAATGGATGATTAATGACTATCAATTCACAGAAAAAGACAGCACAGCATTAATATCATCATTGAGTTTTGACCTCACCCAAAAGAACATTTTCACACCATTATTAATAGGAGGAAAATTAAACCTCTCACCTAACGGGTTTGAACCAAGTAAAATATTAGAAATTATCTCTAAACAACAAGCAACATGGGTGAATTGTACACCGAGTACATTCTCAGCAATTCTCGCATCAGGGGAAGATAGCTTTAGTAAAACTAAATCATTAAAATATGTATTTTTAGGTGGAGAACCCATATCAATACCCAGCTTATTAAATTGGTTGGATTCAGAACATTGTCAAGCCAAAATAGTTAATAGTTATGGTCCCACAGAATGTACAGATGTTTGTGCAGCGTACACAGTAGAAACACCCCATGATTTTATTAATAAATCAATACCCATCGGTAAACCAATTCCTAACGTGCAATTGTATATTTTGAACCAAGAATTGCAACCATTACCAGTAGGAGTGATAGGAGAATTATTCATTGGAGGAATAGGTTTAGGAAAGGGATATATTGGTGATGAAGAACGCACCAATGAGAAGTTTATACTTAACCCATTGGATAATGGTCAAACGAAATTATACAGAACAGGGGATTTAGTCCGTTATTTAAAAGATGGAAATATCGAATACATTGGGCGGATAGATAATCAAGTAAAAATACGTGGTTTTAGAATTGAGTTAGGGGAAATTGAATCTTTACTCAGTAAATTTGAGGGTGTCAAAGCAGCTTGTGTAATTGCCCGTGAGGATATACCGGGGGATAAGCGTTTAGTTGGTTATGTTGTTCTCAAAGAAAAAGTATCAATTACTGCTGGTGACTTACGGGCATTTCTGCAAGGAGAATTACCAGATTATATGATTCCTGGGGTGATCATGATGTTAGATTCACTACCATTAACACCTAGTGGTAAAGTGGATCGTCGCGCTCTCCCAGCACCAGATTTCAGTCAGGAATTATCGGGTGAATATGTTGCACCACGTAACCCCATTGAGGAAATTTTAGCGGTAATTTGGCAGCAAGTTCTGAAAATAGAACGGGTGGGAATTTATGATCATTTCTTTGAAATTGGTGGACATTCTTTATTAGCAACCCAAATTATTTCCCGTGTGCGGAGTAGTTTTCAGGTAGAACTTTCTTTAAGAAGTATTTTTTCTCATCCGACAATTGCCCAGTTAGCTGCAAATATTCAAGGGTTACAACAGGAAGGTTTAGATGTTGTCGCAACACCGATTTTAGTTAGGGAAGATAATCAAAATTTACCTCTTTCTTTTGCCCAACAAAGGTTATGGTTTATTGATCAATTACAACCAAATAGTCCTTTGTATAATATGCCGATGGGGTTACGTTTACAAGGTAATCTTGTCTTGGCAGCTTTAGAGAAAAGTTTCCTAGAAATTATTGACCGTCATGAGGTTTTAAGGACTAATTTTGTTGCTGATCAGGGTCAAGCTAAACAAGTTATTCATTCAGAATTAAACTGGAAAATTACAGTAGTTGATTTACGAAATTTATCTGATTTAGAAGCAGAAACAGCGACGCAAAATTTAGCATATCAACAGGCAATTCAACCATTTAATTTAGCAAGTAAGGCTTTAATTAGAGCTACTTTAATTGTGTTGTCGGAAACTGAACATTTATTGTTGGTGTGTATGCACCATATTGTTTCTGATGGTTGGTCTATAGGTTTGTTGGCTGAGGAATTAGGGGCGCTTTATAGTGCTTTTGTGGTTGGGGAAATATCGCCTTTAAAACCTTTACCAATTCAATATGCTGATTTTGCAATTTGGCAGAGAAACTGGTTACAAGGTGATGTTTTAAAAAGAGAGTTAGGTTACTGGCAAAAACAGTTAGAAAATGCTCCTGCTTTGTTATCTTTACCTACAGATAGACCCCGACCAGCGGTACAAACTTTTGCAGGTGGGAATGTAGAATTTACAATTTCAGCGGAATTAACGGAGAAGTTAACAAAGTTAAGTCAGCAGCAAGGTGTAACTTTGTTTATGACTTTGTTGACGGCTTTTCAAACTTTGCTTTATCGCTATACGGGACAAACAGATATTTTAGTTGGTTCGCCTATTGCTAATCGAGATCGTCATGAAATTGAAGGTTTAATTGGCTTTTTTATTAATACTTTGGTGATGCGGGGGAATTTGGCTGGTAATCCCCAATTTCAGGAGTTATTGCCCCAAATTCGAGAAATGGCAATGGCAGCTTATAGCCATCAAAATTTGCCGTTTGAGATGTTGGTGGAAACTTTGCAACCGGAAAGAAATCTTAGTTATACACCTATTTTTCAAGTGGTTTTTGGGTTGCAAAATGCCCCGATGTCATCTACTCAATGGACTGGTTTAAATGTTCATCCAGAGGTGATAGATAGTCCGACTTCTAAGTTTGATTTATCGCTGTTGATGGAGAATACAGGTTCAGAATTAGTAGGTGTGTGGGAATATAGCACTGACTTGTTTGATCGGAGTACCATTGACAGAATGATGGGGCATTTTATCACGTTGTTAACGGCAATTGTGGAAGCTCCCCAAAGGAGAATTAATGAGTTACCAATATTAACTGAAACTGAGAAACAAATATTATTAAATAGCCAGAATAATATACAAGAATATGCTGCCAAAAAATGCCTTCATCAGTTGTTTGCAGAACAGGTAGAAAAGACTCCTGATGCTGTGGCGGTGGTGTTTGCAAGTGAACAATTAACCTATCGGGAGTTAAATAATAAAGCTAACCAAGTCGCTCATTATTTGCGTTCTTTGGGTGTGGGTGCAGATGTTTTAGTGGGAATATCTGTAGAGCGTTCTATGGAAATGTTGGTTGGTATTTTGGGGATATTAAAAGCTGGTGGTGCTTATGTGCCATTAGATCCAGATTATCCACGCGATCGCCTGGAATATATGTTAAGTGATTCCCAGGTATCAATTTTATTAACTCAGGAAAAATGCTTAGAAAGTTTACCGCCACACAGCGCCCAGGTAATTTGTTTAGATCGAGATTGGGAAAATATCGCTACTGCTAGTCAGGAAAACCCGGTTATTAATAATACTTCCGCAAATTTAGCTTACGTTATTTATACCTCTGGTTCGACAGGTAAACCCAAGGGGACATTAATTAATCATAGTCACGTGGTGCGGTTATTTGCTGCTACAGATGCTTGGTATCAATTTAATCAGAATGATGTCTGGACAATGTTCCATTCCTATGCGTTTGACTTCTCCGTGTGGGAAATTTGGGGTGCATTGTTATACGGTGGCAAGTTAGTGATAGTACCTTATATGGTGACGCGATCGCCAGAATCATTTTATGAATTATTATCACAAGAACGGGTTACAGTTCTCAATCAAACCCCTTCCGCTTTCCGGCAGTTAATCCAAGCTGAAGCAGCAACAACAGCAAAAACAATACATTTGCGCTACGTGATTTTTGGGGGAGAAGCCTTAGAAATTCAAAGTTTACAACCTTGGTTTGAAAGACACGGTGATCAAGTACCCCAGTTAGTGAATATGTACGGGATCACGGAAACCACCGTACACGTTACCTATCGTCCTTTGAGTAAAGCCGACTTAAACAGCGCGGCCAGCGTCATCGGTTGTCCGATTCCTGATTTACAAGTATATGTACTAGATGAAAATTTACAACCTGTACCCGTAGGAATTACCGGGGAAATGTACGTAGGTGGAGACGGGGTAGCCCGTGGTTATCTCAACCGTCCAGATTTAACAGAGCAAAGATTTATACCTAACCCCTTTAGAGAGGGAACGAAATTATATAGAACTGGGGACTTAGCCCGGTATTTAGCGAACGGCGAATTAGAATATTTAGGACGCATAGATAACCAAGTTAAGATACGTGGTTTCCGTATAGAATTAGGGGAGATAGAAGCTACACTAGCTGCACATCCTGATATTTGGGAAACTGTGGTAGTGGTGAGGGAAGATGAACCAGGTAACAAACGCTTGGTGGCTTATGTAGTCAGCAATACAGGCATAACTCCCAGTTCAGCGGAATTACGGCAATTTCTGGGTGAACAACTGCCAAGTTACATGATTCCCAGTGTGTTTGTATCCTTGCAATCATTACCCTTGACATCTAACGGTAAAATAGACAGACGCGCTTTACCCGCACCAGACAGCGCTAGACCAGAATTAGAGAATATTTTTGTTGCTCCCCGGACATCAGAAGAACAAATATTAGCAGCTATTTGGAGTCGGGTTTTAGATGTAGCACAGGTGGGAATTAATGATAATTTCTTTGCTTTAGGTGGGGACTCAATTCGGAGTATTCAAGTCCTATCTCAAGCGAGAGAACAGGGTTTGAATTTAACTGTTAAACAGCTATTTCAACATCAAACCATTGCCGAATTAGTGCAAGGTTTAAAAGCAGAAAATCAGGAGATTAGCAAATTACAATTAACTCAACCATTTAGTTTAGTTGCTGCTGCTGATCAACAACTTTTACCTGATGGTTTAGAAGATGCTTACCCCTTGGCAATGCTGCAATTGGGGATGATTTATCATAGTGAATATAACCAAGAAAGTGCAGTTTATCATGATATTTTTAGCTATCATCTCCGCACAACTTTAAATGTTCCCATTTTAGAACAAGCTATCAATGATTTAATTAATAATCATCCAGTTTTACGGACTTCCTTTGATTTGAGTAATTTTAGTGTACCTTTACAATTTGTACATAGAAAAGTAACCGTAAAATTGGCGGTAGAAGATTGGAGTCACTTATCTGAAACTCAACAGGAAGAAGCATTAAATAGTTGGTTTGAAATTGAGAAGAAACAACATTTTGATTGGAGTCAAGCACCTTTATTAAGATTCTTTTTGCATCGGCGGACAGCAGAAACATTTAATATCACTGTGAGTTTCCATCATGCTATTCTCGATGGTTGGAGTGTGGCATCTTTAACAACGGAATTATTTAAACGTTATCTATCTTTATTGGGTGAAAAAGTAGAGGATGTCTCACCAGAATTTAGCGTTAAATACCGAGATTTTATTGCTTTAGAACAACAAGCAATATCATCTTTAGCGACACAGCAATATTGGCAAAAAAAATTAGCAGATTGCAACTTTACAAAATTGCCCCGCTTGACTTCTGTGGGTGATGAAATTGAAATTTACCCAGAAATAGGGATTCAACAAGTAAGATTAAATCCTCAAATTTCCGCAGGTTTAAAACAACTTGCCCACACCGCAGCAGTTCCTTTAAAAAATGTTTTATTAGCTGCCCATTTTCGAGTTTTAAATTTCCTCAGCGGTGAAGCAGATGTTGTTACTGGTGTAGTTACAAATGGCCGCCCAGAACAAAATGATGGGGAAAGAATTTTAGGATTATTTTTGAATACATTACCGTTCCGTTTACAGCTATCTGGAGGAAGTTGGATAGACTTAGTAAAACAGGTATTTGCACAGGAACAGGAAATATTACCCCACCGTCGCTATCCTCTCTCACAAATTCAGAATAATTTAGGTAATCAATCTTTATTTGAAACTGCATTTAACTTTACCAATTTTCATGTTTATGAACAGGTAATTGGTTTGGATAATTTAGCAATATTAGGTGGTAAGTTTTTTGATCAAACAAACATCACATTTTTAGCACAATTTAGTATTGAGCCTGGTTCATCTGATATTACTGTCAATTTAGAATATAATCCCCGTGAATTATCCCCTGCACAAGTTGAGCAAATTAGTAATTATTATCATGTCGTTTTAACGGCAATGGCACAAACTCCAGAAAGTAGTTATCACCTCACTTCCCTAATTTCTGAACAAGAGAGAAAACAACTTTTAGGAGATTGGAATAATACAGAAAAAGCATATCCCCATGAGCAATGTTTACATCAACTATTTGAAGAACAAGTAACAAAAACACCTGATATTATAGCGGTTGAATTTGCAGATCAAAAACTCACCTATCAACAATTAAATAACCGCGCTAACCAACTAGCAAATCATCTCATTTCTCTAGGAGTGAAAGCAGATGTCGTAGTGGGAATATGTGTGCAACGTTCCCTAGAAATGATAGTCGGTATTTTGGCAATATTAAAAGCCGGTGGTGCGTATTTACCCTTAGATCCCGAATATCCCATAGAACGTTTACAGTTCATGGTAGAGGATGCAAACATACCCGTTTTAATCACCCAAACATCATTAAAATCACAATTTAATCAATATCAAGGTCATACCATCTGTGTAGATACGGATTTATCAGTAATTTCCCAATACAGCGAAGAAAACACCAACCCCCAAGTAAAATCAGAAAACTTAGGATATGTAATTTATACATCTGGTTCTACGGGTAAACCCAAGGGTGTGGCCATGAGTCACAAAGCATTAGCTAACTTGATATTCTGGCACGTTGACGAATTAAAAGTTACCAGTGAAAAACGTACCTTACAATTCTCCCCGTTAAGTTTTGATGCGTCTTTCCATGAGATGTTCACCGCTTGGCATTCTGGCGGCACATTGGTATTAATTACCGAAGAAATGCGCCTAGATGCAGTAGCATTACTAGGTTTTATTGAAGAAAACAGAATACAGAGATTATTTATACCCTTTGTCGGGTTACAGCAAATAGCAGAAGTAGCAGTTAGTCGGGAATTCTTCACCAGTCATCTCCAAGAAATCATCACCGCAGGGGAACAGTTACAAATTACTCCTAGCATTGCCCAATGGTTAAGTAAACTTACTAATAACTGCACCCTACACAACCACTATGGACCATCGGAAACTCATGTAGTTACAACCTATACATTAACAGGGGAAGTAGAAACCTGGCCATTATTACCTCCTATCGGCCGCCCCATTGCCAACACCCAAGTTTATATATTGAATAAACAACTACAAATAGTACCAGTAGGAGTACCAGGGGAATTATATATAGGTGGTATAGCCTTAGCCGATGGATACCTGAACAGACCGGAATTAACCGCTGAAAGATTTACAATTAATCCTTTTGATGAAAATTCACGGTTGTATAAAACAGGTGACTTAGTCAAGTATTTACCCGATGGCAACATTGAATTTTTAGGACGCATAGATAACCAAGTCAAAATCCGTGGTTTCCGTATCGAGCTAGGAGAAATAGAAGCGGTATTAAGTCAGTATGAAGACGTAGAAGGATGTTGTGCGATCGCCCGTGAAGACATACCTGGAGATAAACGTTTAGTAGCTTACGTAGTCGGTAAAAACACACTGACAATTAGTAGCTTACGTCAATTCCTGCAAGGAAAGCTACCAGAATATATGCTACCTACCGCCTTTGTCATCCTCGCAGAAATGCCACAAACCCCCAGTGGTAAAGTAGATCGTCGCGCCTTACCTGCTCCAGATGTACAGGGTGAAATTACAGATAAATATGTAGCACCAAGCACTACCACAGAAGAAATGTTAGCCTTGATATGGGCGCAAGTATTAAAAATAGAGCGAGTAGGTATTAATGATAACTTCTTTGAATTAGGAGGACAATCATTATTAGCCACACAATTAGTTTCACGTATTCGTAACATTTTCAAAGTAGAATTACCATTGCGGGAACTGTTTGGAAATAACACAATTTCTAAATTAGCACCAGTCATAGAACAGTTACAAAAACAAGCATTAGAACTGACCACACAACCGTTAAAAGTCAGAGAAAATAATTCAGAATTACCATTATCCTATGCACAACAAAGATTATGGTTTTTAGAGCAATTAGACCCAGAAAGTAGTGTATACAATATACCTTTAGCTTTGCAATTAACAGGTAATATCAATCAGTCAGCATTAGCAGCAAGCTTAGTAGAAATAATTAACCGTCATGAGGTATTAAGGACTAACTTTGTCAGCATTGAGGGAGAACCTCAACAAGTAATTCACACCCAAAACAATTGGCAATTAGAAATTATTGATTGGCAGAAATTACCTAAAGAAGAACAACAACAAGCGACAGAAGAATTTATTAAACAACAAGCAATTCAACCTTTCAATTTAGCTAGTGACAACTTATTCCGAGCTACATTAATCAAATTATCAGAAACCGAAAATCTGTTACTAATTTGTATGCACCACATAGTAGCAGATGCTTGGTCAATAGGAGTATTCAGTCAAGAATTAACAACATTATATAACGCCTACATTGAAGGAAAAGAAACCCCATTAACAGCATTAGAAATTCAATATGCGGACTTTGCAATATGGCAAAGAAACTGGTTACAAGGAGAAGTATTAGCAAGACAATTAACCTACTGGAAACAGCAACTAGAAACCGCACCCAAATTCTTAACATTACCTACAGATAGACCAAGACCAGCAGTACAAACCTTTGTAGGAAAATATCACCAATTTAGCATTTCCCAAGAATTAAGTAAGGAAATAGAAAAACTCAGTCAAAAACAAGGTGTTACCTTATTTATGACCCTGTTTGCAGCTTATAATATCTTGCTTTCCAGGTACACAGGACAAACAGATATATTAGTAGGTTCACCCATAGCAAACAGAAACCAAAGAGAAATAGAAAGTTTAATAGGTTTCTTTGTGAACACCTTAGTATTGAGAACCCAACTATCACAAAATATCAGTTTTAATGAATTATTAACACAAATTAGAAACACAGCATTATCAGCTTATGCACACCAAGATTTACCCTTTGAGATGTTGGTGGAAGCATTAGAAATAGAAAGAGATTTAAGTCATTCACCCTTATTCCAGGTGATGTTTGTCTTGCAAAATGCCATCATGTCACACCCAGAATTGACAGGTTTAGAAGTGCAGGACTTACCCTTAGAAACCACCACATCTAAGTTTGATTTAACCCTGACAATGGAACAAACTAATCAGGGAATGGTGGGAATTTGGGAATATAATACTGATTTATTTGATAGCAGCACAATAGAAAGAATGACAGGACATTTCAGCACCCTGTTAACAGCAATAGTAGAAAAACCCCAAACAGAAATTAAAGAACTAGCAATATTAACAACATCTGAAAAACAACAACTATTAACAGAATGGAATCAAACAGAAGCAGAATATCCTGTAGATAAATGTATTCATCAACTATTTGAAGAACAGGTAAATAAAACACCTGATGCAGTAGCAGTAGTATTTGTAGACGCGCCAAACGCGGCTTCTCGGAGAGTAAATCAACAACTAACATATTCAGAATTAAATCAAAAAGCCAATCAACTAGCACATTATTTAATATCCTTGGGAGTGAAAGCAGATACCTTAATAGGAATATGTGTAGAACGTTCTCTGGAAATGGTAATAGGACTATTAGGAATATTAAAAGCAGGAGGTGCTTATGTTCCTCTTGACCCTGAATATCCTCAAGAAAGAATTAGCTACATGATAGAAAATTCTGGGGTAGAAATATTATTAACACAACAACATTTACTAACTAGATTACCCCAAGAAAAAACCATCATTTGTGTAGATGCAGATAGGGAGAAAATCAATCAATATAGTCAAGAAAACCCAATCACAGAAACAACAGTAAACAACTTAATCTACACAATATATACATCAGGTTCAACAGGACAACCAAAAGGTGCAGCGGTTTATCATCGTGGTTTTGTCAACCTAGTTCAATGGATGATTAATGATTATCAATTCACAGAAAAAGACAGCACAGCATTAATATCATCATTGAGTTTTGACCTCACCCAAAAGAACATTTTCACACCATTATTAATAGGAGGAAAATTAAACCTCTCACCTAACGGGTTTGAACCAAGTAAAATATTAGAAATTATCTCTAAACAACAAGCAACATGGGTGAATTGTACACCGAGTACATTCTCAGCAATTCTCGCATCAGGGGAAGATAGCTTTAGTAAAACTAAATCATTAAAATATGTATTTTTAGGTGGAGAACCAATTTCTGTACCCAGCTTATTAAATTGGTTGAATTCAGAACATTGTCAAGCCAAAATAGTTAATAGTTATGGTCCCACAGAATGTACAGATGTTTGTGCAGCGTACACAGTAGAAACACCCCATGATTTTATTAATAAATCAATACCCATCGGTAAACCAATTCCTAACGTGCAATTGTATATTTTGAACCAAGAATTGCAACCATTACCAGTAGGAGTGATAGGAGAATTATTCATTGGAGGAATAGGTTTAGGAAAGGGATATATTGGTGATGAAGAACGCACCAATGAGAAGTTTATACTTAACCCATTGGATAATGGTCAAACGAAATTATACAGAACAGGGGATTTAGTCCGTTATTTAAAAGATGGAAATATCGAATACATTGAGCGGATTGATAATCAAGTAAAAATACGTGGGTTTAGGATTGAGTTAGGAGAAATAGAAGCACTGCTAAATACCCACCCACAAGTGCAACAAGCCGTAGTTATTGCCAGAGAAGATATTCCAGGTGATAAACGTTTAGTTGCATATTTAACGAAAAAACAACCATCACTCACCTCAAAAGAACTACGGGAATTTATCAAAGAGAATTTACCAGAATACATGATTCCTAGTATCTTTGTGTACTTAGAATCTTTACCATTGACACCTAGCGGTAAAGTAAATCGTCGCGCTTTACCAGCACCAGATCACAGCGAACTTCAATTAGGATATATTGCACCACGTACACCAACAGAAGAAATACTGACATCAATATGGATGCAAGTTCTGAAAATAGAGCGGGTGGGAATTTATGATAACTTCTTTGAAATTGGTGGACATTCATTATTAGCAACACAATTAGTTTCTAGAATTCGTCACAGTTTCCAAGTAGAAATACCATTACAGAAAGTATTTGCAAATAGCACAGTTGCGGAATTAGCGTCACTAATTGAACAACTACAAAAACAGAATTTACAGATATCTGCACAGCCAATTTTAGTAAGGAAAGAAAATGCAGAATTATCCTTATCTTTTGCCCAACAAAGGTTATGGTTTATCAATCAATTTGAGCCTAATAGTGCATCATATAATATACCTTTATCGCTGCATTTAGAAGGTAATCTCAATCAATCAGCACTAGAAAAAAGTCTGTCAGAAATCATCAATCGTCACGAATCATTAAGGACAAATTTTGTTACAGTTGATGGTCAAGCGGTGCAAATTATCCACCCACAAAACAGTCGTCAAATATCAGTAATTGACCTACGACAATTAACAATAACTGAGAGAGAAAAAGCAGTCAAAGAACTATTAAAACAACAAAGTAATCAAGGATTTAGTCTGGAGAGTGAATCTTTAATTAGAATCACATTAATATTGCTATCGGACACAGAAAATATATTAAGTCTGTGTATGCACCACATCATTTCAGATGGGTGGTCAATGGGTGTGTTTATAGATGAGTTGTCAGCACTTTATAACAGCTATATTCAAGGACAAGAAACACCATTAGCACTATTAGAAATCCAATATGCAGACTTTGCAATATGGCAAAGAAACTGGTTACAAGGTGAGGTTTTAGAAAGACAATTAAATTATTGGGAAAAACAACTAGAAAACGCTCCCACATTTTTACCATTACCCACAGATAGACCAAGACCAGCAGTACAAACCTTTGCAGGAGCATATCAAGAATTTACAATATCAAAAGAGTTAACTAATGAACTAGAAACACTCAGTCAAAAGCAGGGTGCAACATTATTTATGACCTTGTTTGCAGCTTACAATATCTTGCTTTCTCGCTACACAGGACAAACAGATATATTAGTTGGTTCACCAATTGCAAATAGAAACCAAAGAGAAATAGAAGGGTTAATAGGGTTCTTTGTAAACACCTTAGTTTTAAGAACAAAACTATCAGGAAATCCCAGTTTCAATGAATTATTAACTCAAATTAGAACCACAGCATTATCAGCGTATGCACACCAAGACTTACCCTTTGAAATGTTGGTGGAAGCATTAGAAATAGAAAGAGACCTGAGTCATTCACCATTATTACAGGTGATGTTTGTTCTGCAAAATGCTATCAATTCTGAGGTGGAATTAACAGGGTTAAAAGTGAAAGAAATACCCTTAGAAACAGCAACAGCAAAATTTGACTTAACCCTATCAATAGAGCAAACAGAAACAGGTTTAATTGGTGGTTGGGAATACAACACAGATTTATTTGATAGCAGCACTATTGAGAGAATGACAGGTAATCTTATCACCCTGTTATCAGCAATAGTAGAAAACCCAGCAGCAGAAATCAACCAATTACCAATACTCACAGAAACAGAAAAACAACAATTATTAATAGACTGGAATCATACAGAAACAGAATATCCAAAAGATAAATGTATTCATCAATTGTTTGAAGAACAAGTTGAAAAAACACCAAATGCAACAGCAGTAGTATTTGAAGGAAAACAATTAACCTATAAAGAATTAAATAATAAAGCGAACCAACTAGCACATTATTTAATATCCTTGGGAGTAAAAGCAGATGTTTTAGTAGGAATATCTGTAGAACGTTCTGAGGAAATGGTCATTGGTTTATTAGGAATATTAAAAGCAGGAGGTGCATACTTACCATTAGACCCAGAATATCCCCAAGAAAGAATTAGCTATATGTTAGAAAATTCTGGGGTAGAAATATTATTAACACAACAAAAACTGGTAGAAAAACTTCCTCAGCATCAAGCCAGAGAAATTATCTTAGAGCAAATTTGGGCAGAAATTAGTGAAAATAGCACAGAAAATATCAATCAAAATGTCACAAATTCCAACCTAGCAAATGTAATATACACAAGTGGTTCAACAGGAAAACCAAAAGGTGTAATGGTTGAACATAAAGGACTTTATAACCTTGCTAAAGCACAAATTGAAACTTTTGGTGTCAACACAGATAGTCGTGTACTTCAGTTTGCATCCTTTAGTTTTGACGCGTGCATTTGGGAAATATTAATGGCATTTGGTTCAGGTGCGACATTATACCTGGGAACAAAAGACGCTTTCATGCCAGGAATATCATTAACTGAGCAATTACGCAGATATGCCATTACCCATATCACCTTACCACCATCAGCGCTAGGAGTAATGGAAGTAGAAAATCTGCCAACATTGCAGACATTGATAGTGGCAGGAGAAGCCTGTAGTCTAGAATTGATGCAAAAATGGTCAGGTAGTATCAAATTTTTCAATGCTTACGGGCCAACGGAAGCAAGTGTATGCGCGACAATTGCCCAATGTAGTTCTAATGACCAAAAAATTACCATTGGCCGTCCCATTACTAATACCAAAGTATACATATTAGACAGCAATCTGCAACCAGTACCAGTAGGAGTAGCAGGAGAACTACATATAGCAGGAACAGGTTTAGCAAGAGGATATTTAAACAGACCAGAACTGACAGCAGAGAAATTTATCCCTAACCCCTTTGACAACGGAAAAACCAAACTCTACAAAACAGGAGACCTAGTACGATACTTAACAGATGGAAACATAGAATACTTAGGAAGAAGCGATAACCAAGTAAAAATAAGAGGATTCAGAATAGAAATAGGAGAAATAGAAACAGCACTCAATCAAAATGAAAATGTACAAACATCAGTAGTTGTAGTTAGAGAAGACAAACCAGGATATAAAAAATTAGTAGCTTATATAGTCTCAGAAACAAAACTGAAAACAAAAGAACTGAGAAAATATTTAAAAAGTAAACTACCAGAATACATGATACCAAGTAACTTTGTATATCTGGAAAACTTACCATTAACACCCAACGGAAAAATAGACAGACGCGCACTACCAGAACCAAAAACAAACACAGAAATAGAAAAAAAATATATAGCACCAAAAACAGAAATAGAAACCAAACTAGCAGAAATTTGGCAACAAGTATTAGGAATAGAAAAAATAGGAATAAATGATAACTTCTTTGAACTAGGTGGAGACTCAATTCTCAGTATTCAAATCATAGCAAAAGCCAAACAACAGGGAATAGAAATCACCTTAAAACAACTATTTGCGAATCAAACCATAGGAGAACTAGCAGCAGTAGCAGGAACAATTAAAACCCTAGAAATAGAACAGGTCACAGTTAGTGGAAACTTCCTCTTAACACCAATTCAAAAATGGTTCTTGGAGCAAAATAGACCAGAAACCCATCACTTTAACCAAGCATTTTTACTAACAGTACCAGCAGAAATAGATAGAAATAAAATAGAGAAAACTTGGCAAGAAATCATCAATCATCATGACGCTTTAAGATTGAGATTTACAGAAACAGAAAATCAATGGAAAGCAACACATAGTGAACCAATAGAAACTTTTGAAATTGAATACTTTGATATTTCCGAAGTTACAGAAACAGAAAAAACAGAAATAATAGAAACCACAGCGGATACACTGCAAGCAAGTTTAGACCTAGAATCTAATCTAGTCAAAGTGGGATTATTTAAACTAGGAGAAAATCAACCAGGAAGACTATTAATAATAATTCATCACCTAGTAGTAGATGGAATATCTTGGAGAATATTATTAGAAGACCTAGAAACAGGATATCAACAACTAAATCAAAATCAGAAAATCCAACTACCAGCAAAAACCACATCCTTTAAAACCTGGAGTGAGAAGTTATCAGAATATGCACAAACAGAAACATTAAAATCAGAAATTGATTATTGGGTAAATAAATCAAACAGTGCAATTAAATCAATTCCTGTAGATAAAGAAGGTGAAAACACCTTATCATCAACTCAAAATATAGCAGTATCATTAAACCAAAAAGAGACAACAGCATTATTACAAGAAGTACCAAAAGCATATAAAACACAGATAAACGATATCTTATTAACTGCATTAGTGTTAGTTTTGAGTAAATGGACAAACTCAAAATCTGTGTTGTTTAATTTAGAAGGACATGGTAGAGAAGATATTTTAGATGGTGTAGAGATATCCAGAACTATTGGATGGTTTACAACCATGTTTCCAGTAGTTATAAATATTGAAAAAACAGAATTCAATAACTTAGAAAACACCATAAAATCAGTCAAAGAACAATTAAGAGAAATACCGAACAAAGGGATTGGATATGGTGTATTGCGTTATTTGAGTGAAGATAAAAGCATTAAAAAACAAATAACAAAAACACCCAAAGCAGAAATTAGCTTTAACTACTTAGGACAATTTACCCAAACATTAAATACATCATCTTTGCTATCATCTGCGGATGAGTCTAGTGGACAAGACCAAAGTTCAGTAGGTCAACGTTCAAATTTACTAGATATTAACGCTATCATTGCAGAAGAACACTTACAAATTAACTGGACATACAGTAATAATATTCATGAAAAAACAACTGTTGAGAAAATAGCGCAAGAGTTTATTACAGCACTGCAAGAGATAATAACCCATTGTTTAGAACCAGAGAATGTAGGATATACACCTTCTGATTTCCCGTTAATAAAACTCAAACAACCAGAATTAGATGGAGTTTTAGGTAAACTGGGTAAACTAAACTGGCAAAATATTGAAGATATTTATCCCTTGTCACCAATGCAAGAAGGGATGTTATTTGAAAGTTTGTATGCACCGGAAGGTGGTGTGTATTTTGAACAAATAACCTGTACTTTCAATGGTGAATTAAATATTAAAGCTTTTGAAAAAGCATGGCAAAAATTAGTCAATCGTCATTCTATTTTCCGGACTGCATTTATATGGGAATCTCTCAGTCAAGCTGTGCAAGTGGTTTATAAACAGGTAGATTTAGGTGTAGAAATTAGAGACTGGAGAGAGTTATCAGAACAACAAACAGAAATAGAAACATTTTTAGAAGAGGAAAGAAAACAAGGATTTAAACTTGACAAAATTCCATTAATGAGATTGTATTTACTACAATTAAGTGATGAGAGTTATCAATTTGTCTGGTGTCATCATCATATTTTATTGGATGGTTGGTCTTTACCTTTGGTGTTTAAGGACTTGTTTGAGTTCTATCAAGAAATAATTGATGGTGTGGAAACTGTTAATAAACCAAGTCTCAATTATCGAAATTATATTGAGTGGTTACAACAGCAAAAACAAGATGCTGCACAAGAATTTTGGCAAGAAAAACTTAGTGGTTTTGATGCACCAACTCCGTTAGTGGTTGAGAAATCATTATCAAGTCAAAAAACACAAAGTGAATATAAAGAAGAAGTTGTTTATTTATCAGTTGAGAAAACCAATAAAGCGACAGAGTTTGTGAGAAAGCATCAATTAACGATGAGTAATTTGGTGCAAGGTGTCTGGGGTTTGTTGTTGTCTCGTTACAGTCAAGAAAATGATGTAGTGTTTGGTTCTACTGTTTCTGGTCGTCCTCCATCTTTACCTGGTGTGGAGTCAATGGTGGGGTTATTTATTAATACTTTACCTGTGCGAGTTCAGGTTTCAGATGATAATAATGTTTTGTCTTTATTAAAAGAATTACAGCAGCAACAGGTGGAGTCTGAACAGTTTTCTTATTGTTCTTTGGTGGAAATTCAAGGATGGAGTGATGTGACGAGAGGTACGTCTTTATTTGATAGTTTGGTTGTGTTTGAAAATTATCCGGTTGATGCGGATACTTTAGATGATGATGGTGGTTTACAGGTTGAGAATTTCCGAGGAATTGAACATACAAATTATCCGCTGACTGTAATTTCTGGTCCTGGTGAGCAGTTGTGGGTGAAGGTTAGTTATGATAATAGTCGTTTTGATGAGGGAACGATTAATAGAATGTTGGGTCATTTTCTGACTTTGTTATCAGCAATTGTGGAAAATTCTCAAGGGGAAATTAATCAATTACCTATTTTAACAGCAACAGAAGAAAAACAATTATTAATTGATTGGAATCAAACAGAAACAGAATATCCAAAAGATAAATGTATTCATCAGTTGTTTGAAGAACAAGTTGAAAAAACACCGGATGCTGTAGCAGTAGTATTTGAAAATCAACAATTAACCTATTCTGAATTAAATAACAAAGCAAATCAACTAGCACATTATTTAATATCCTTGGGAGTGAAAGCAGATATTTTAATAGGAATATGCGTAGAGCGCTCCCTAGAAATGATAATCGGACAATTAGGAATATTAAAAGCAGGAGCATCATACCTACCAATAGACCCAGAATATCCCACAGAAAGAATCAAATTCATCTTAGAAGATACCAAAATAAACATCCTACTAACACAACAAAACCTCAAACAAAAAATCCAAAACAATCAAACACAAACAACCTGTTTAGACACAGAATGGGAAAAAATAAATCAACAAAATCAAAAAAATCCCCACAAAGAAATAACATCAAATAACCTAGCTTACATAATATACACAAGTGGTTCAACAGGAACACCAAAAGGAGTAGAAATAACCCATCAAGGACTAACAAACCTAATCAATTGGCATCAAAAACAATTTAAAATAACCACAGCAGATAAAGCCACCCAACTAGCAGGAACAGGATTTGATGCAGCAGTATGGGAAACATGGCCATACCTAACAGCAGGAGCAACATTACATCTAGTTAGAAAAGAAATATTAGTATCACCAGAACAACTGCAAAAATGGTTAACAGAAAATCAAATAACCATTAGCTTTGTACCCACACCAATAACCCAAGAACTATTAAAACTAGACTGGAAAAAAGAAAAAACAAAACTACGCTACCTACTCACAGGAGGAGATAAATTAACCCAAAATCCAACAAATAAAATACCCTTCCAAGTAATTAACAACTATGGACCAACAGAAAACACAGTAGTCACCACATCTTGCATATTAGAAACACAAAAACAAACATCACCAAGTATTGGAAAACCGATAGATAATACCAAAGTATACATATTAGACAGCAATCTGCAACCAGTACCAGTAGGAGTAGCAGGAGAACTACATATAGCAGGAACAGGTTTAGCAAGAGGATATTTAAACAGACCAGAACTGACAGCAGAGAAATTTATCCCTAACCCCTTTGACAACGGAAAAACCAAACTCTACAAAACAGGAGACCTAGTACGATACTTAACAGATGGAAACATAGAATACTTAGGAAGAAGCGATAACCAAGTAAAAATAAGAGGATTCAGAATAGAAATAGGAGAAATAGAAACAGCACTCAATCAAAATGAAAATGTACAAACATCAGTAGTTGTAGTTAGAGAAGACAAACCAGGATATAAAAAATTAGTAGCTTATATAGTCTCAGAAACAAAACTGAAAACAAAAGAACTGAGAAAATATTTAAAAAGTAAACTACCAGAATACATGATACCAAGTAACTTTGTATATCTGGAAAACTTACCATTAACACCCAACGGAAAAATAGACAGACGCGCACTACCAGAACCAAAAACAAACACAGAAATAGAAAAAAAATATATAGCACCAAAAACAGAAATAGAAACCAAACTAGCAGAAATTTGGCAACAAGTATTAGGAATAGAAAAAATAGGAATAAATGATAACTTCTTTGAACTAGGTGGAGACTCAATTCTCAGTATTCAAATCATAGCAAAAGCCAAACAACAGGGAATAGAAATCACCTTAAAACAACTATTTGCGAATCAAACCATAGGAGAACTAGCAGCAGTAGCAGGAACAATTAAAACCCTAGAAATAGAACAGGTCACAGTTAGTGGAAACTTCCTCTTAACACCAATTCAAAAATGGTTCTTGGAGCAAAATAGACCAGAAACCCATCACTTTAACCAAGCATTTTTACTAACAGTACCAGCAGAAATAGATAGAAATAAAATAGAGAAAACTTGGCAAGAAATCATCAATCATCATGACGCTTTAAGATTGAGATTTACAGAAACAGAAAATCAATGGAAAGCAACACATAGTGAACCAATAGAAACTTTTGAAATTGAATACTTTGATATTTCCGAAGTTACAGAAACAGAAAAAACAGAAATAATAGAAACCACAGCGGATACACTGCAAGCAAGTTTAGACCTAGAATCTAATCTAGTCAAAGTGGGATTATTTAAACTAGGAGAAAATCAACCAGGAAGACTATTAATAATAATTCATCACCTAGTAGTAGATGGAATATCTTGGAGAATATTATTAGAAGACCTAGAAACAGGATATCAACAACTAAATCAAAATCAGAAAATCCAACTACCAGCAAAAACCACATCCTTTAAAACCTGGAGTGAGAAGTTATCAGAATATGCACAAACAGAAACATTAAAATCAGAAATTGATTATTGGGTAAATAAATCAAACAGTGCAATTAAATCAATTCCTGTAGATAAAGAAGGTGAAAACACCTTATCATCAACTCAAAATATAGCAGTATCATTAAACCAAAAAGAGACAACAGCATTATTACAAGAAGTACCAAAAGCATATAAAACACAGATAAACGATATCTTATTAACTGCATTAGTGTTAGTTTTGAGTAAATGGACAAACTCAAAATCTGTGTTGTTTAATTTAGAAGGACATGGTAGAGAAGATATTTTAGATGGTGTAGAGATATCCAGAACTATTGGATGGTTTACAACCATGTTTCCAGTAGTTATAAATATTGAAAAAACAGAATTCAATAACTTAGAAAACACCATAAAATCAGTCAAAGAACAATTAAGAGAAATACCGAACAAAGGGATTGGATATGGTGTATTGCGTTATTTGAGTGAAGATAAAAGCATTAAAAAACAAATAACAAAAACACCCAAAGCAGAAATTAGCTTTAACTACTTAGGACAATTTACCCAAACATTAAATACATCATCTTTGCTATCATCTGCGGATGAGTCTAGTGGACAAGACCAAAGTTCAGTAGGTCAACGTTCAAATTTACTAGATATTAACGCTATCATTGCAGAAGAACACTTACAAATTAACTGGACATACAGTAATAATATTCATGAAAAAACAACTGTTGAGAAAATAGCGCAAGAGTTTATTACAGCACTGCAAGAGATAATAACCCATTGTTTAGAACCAGAGAATGTAGGATATACACCTTCTGATTTCCCGTTAATAAAACTCAAACAACCAGAATTAGATGGAGTTTTAGGTAAACTGGGTAAACTAAACTGGCAAAATATTGAAGATATTTATCCCTTGTCACCAATGCAAGAAGGGATGTTATTTGAAAGTTTGTATGCACCGGAAGGTGGTGTGTATTTTGAACAAATAACCTGTACTTTCAATGGTGAATTAAATATTAAAGCTTTTGAAAAAGCATGGCAAAAATTAGTCAATCGTCATTCTATTTTCCGGACTGCATTTATATGGGAATCTCTCAGTCAAGCTGTGCAAGTGGTTTATAAACAGGTAGATTTAGGTGTAGAAATTAGAGACTGGAGAGAGTTATCAGAACAACAAACAGAAATAGAAACATTTTTAGAAGAGGAAAGAAAACAAGGATTTAAACTTGACAAAATTCCATTAATGAGATTGTATTTACTACAATTAAGTGATGAGAGTTATCAATTTGTCTGGTGTCATCATCATATTTTATTGGATGGTTGGTCTTTACCTTTGGTGTTTAAGGACTTGTTTGAGTTCTATCAAGAAATAATTGATGGTGTGGAAACTGTTAATAAACCAAGTCTCAATTATCGAAATTATATTGAGTGGTTACAACAGCAAAAACAAGATGCTGCACAAGAATTTTGGCAAGAAAAACTTAGTGGTTTTGATGCACCAACTCCGTTAGTGGTTGAGAAATCATTATCAAGTCAAAAAACACAAAGTGAATATAAAGAAGAAGTTGTTTATTTATCAGTTGAGAAAACCAATAAAGCGACAGAGTTTGTGAGAAAGCATCAATTAACGATGAGTAATTTGGTGCAAGGTGTCTGGGGTTTGTTGTTGTCTCGTTACAGTCAAGAAAATGATGTAGTGTTTGGTTCTACTGTTTCTGGTCGTCCTCCATCTTTACCTGGTGTGGAGTCAATGGTGGGGTTATTTATTAATACTTTACCTGTGCGAGTTCAGGTTTCAGATGATAATAATGTTTTGTCTTTATTAAAAGAATTACAGCAGCAACAGGTGGAGTCTGAACAGTTTTCTTATTGTTCTTTGGTGGAAATTCAAGGATGGAGTGATGTGACGAGAGGTACGTCTTTATTTGATAGTTTGGTTGTGTTTGAAAATTATCCAATTGGTTCTGATATTGGAGAAGATGACGATAGTTTAACTATCACTAATTCCCAGGGAATTGAACATACAAATTATCCGCTGACTGTAATAGCTGTTCCTAGTGAGCAATTGCTTTTAAATATTAGCTATGATACCAGCAAATTTGCCAGAGATACTATCAACAGAATGATAGGACATTTCATCACCCTGTTATCAGCAATAGTAGAAACTCCTACAGCAAAAATTAGAGAATTACCAATATTAACAGCAACAGAGAAACAGCAATTATTAAAAGAATGGAACAAAACAAAAACAGAATATCCTGCGGATAAATGTATTCATCAAATATTTGAGGAACAAGTTAAAAAGACACCAGATGCAATAGCAGTAGTTTATGGAAATGAACAAATAACTTACTCAGAATTAAATCAAAAAGCGAATAAACTAGCGCATCACTTAATATCCTTGGGAGTGAAAGCAGAAACCTTAATAGGAATATCTGTAGAACGTTCTCTAGAAATGGTAATAGGACTATTAGCAATAGTAAAAGCTGGAAGTGCTTACGTACCATTAGACCCAGAATATCCCCAAGAAAGACTAACAGCAATTATCGAAGATGCAGAAATCAAAGTCATATTAACAACAGAAAAATTAGTTAATAACCTGCTAGAAAACCAAGCAGAAATTATCTGCTATGAGCGAGAATTAGAAAACATAGAAAATCAAATACAAGAAAACCCAAGTACACAGACAAACTCAGAGAGTTTAGCTTACGTAATATACACATCAGGTTCAACAGGAAAACCCAAAGGAGTCAGTGTAAAACACAAAGGAGTAAACCGCTTAGTTGTCAACACAAATTACATTCAAATAGGAGCAAAAGACATAATAGCACAAGCATCAAACTCAGCATTTGACGCAGCAACATTTGAGATATGGGGAGCATTATTAAACGGAGCAAAATTAGTAGGAATAAGCAAAGAAACAGCACTATCACCGAGAGAATTTGCTAACAGAATAAAAACAGAAGGAATTAGTGTATTATTCCTAACAACAGCATTATTTAACCAAATAGCAAAAACAGAACCAACAACATTTAGTACACTGCGTTATTTATTATTTGGAGGAGAAGCAGTAGATATTAAATGGGTGCAAGAAATAGTTAAAAAAGGCAAACCAGAAAATCTATTACACGTCTACGGACCAACAGAAAACACCACATTTACAACATGGTATTTAGTAGAAGAAATTGCCGAAGAAGCAACAACAATACCAATAGGAAAAGCAATTTCTAACACAGAAATATATGTATTAGACCAGAACTTACAACCAGTACCAGTAGGAGTACCAGGGGAATTATATATAGGAGGTGCAGGTTTAGCTACAGGTTATTTAAACCGTCCTGAACTGACAGCAAAAACATTTATCCCTAACCCCTTTGACAACGGTAAAACCAAACTTTATAAAACAGGGGACTTGGTAAGATATTTAGCAGATGGAAATATTGAATATATCAGTCGGATAGATAACCAAGTTAAAATTCGTGGTTTCAGAATTGAATTAGGAGAAATAGAAACAGTTCTCAATCAAAATGAAAATGTACAAACATCAGTAGTTGTAGTTAGAGAAGACAAACCAGGATATAAAAAGTTAGTAGCTTATATCGTCTCAAAAACAAAATTCACAACAAAAGAATTGAGACAATATTTAAAAGGAAAACTACCAGAATACATGATACCCAGTAACTTTGTGTATCTGGACAATTTACCATTAACACCCAACGGAAAAGTAGATAAACGCGCTTTACCTGTACCAAATATCAATGCAGAAATAGAAAAAAAATATATAGCACCACGCACACCCACAGAAGAAATACTGGCAGTAATTTGGGCTCAAGTGCTAAAAGTAGAACGTGTAGGAATTCATGATAATTTCTTTGAACTGGGTGGACATTCATTATTAGCAACACAATTAGTTTCCCGTATCCGTAGTAGTTTCCAGGTAGAACTACCATTGCAAACTTTGTTTGCAGAAGCGACAGTAGCTGAATTAGGACAATTAATTGAGCAATTACAACAGGAAAATTTAAACCTTGCAGTACCAGCGATATTACCAAGGGTAGAGAATGCAGAATTACCGCTATCTTATGCACAACAAAGGTTATGGTTTATAGACCAGTTCGAGCCAAATAGTGCTTCATATAACATCCCCATAGCTTTGCGTTTGCAAGGAAAACTGGCATTTGCAGCCTTAGAAAACAGCTTAATTGAAATCATTAATCGCCACGAAGCTTTACATACCAACTTCCAAGCAAGAGAAGGAAAAGCCGAGCAAATTATCTACACATCCACAAATTGGAAAATCTCAAGAATTGACTTACAGCATTTATCAGCACAAGAAGCAGAAACAACTGGCAAAAAATTAATAAAACAACAAGCAATTCAAGGATTTAATTTATCAAATCAAGCTTTAATTAGAGCAACATTGATAGTAATTTCAGAAACCGAACATCTGTTATTAATATGTATGCACCATATAATTTCAGATGGCTGGTCAATGGGTGTGTTGTCTGAAGAATTAGCAACACTTTATAATGCTTATGTTCAAGGTCAAGAACTTTCATTAGCACCACTACCAATTCAGTATGCAGACTTTGCTATCTGGCAAAGAAACTGGTTGCAAGGAGAAGTCTTAGAAAGACAATTAAATTACTGGAAAAAACAATTAGAAAATGCCCCAACATTCCTGGATTTACCAACAGATAGACCGAGACCAGCAGTACAAACATTTGCGGGAGCATATCAAGAATTTGCATTATCAGCAGAACTTACAGATAAACTAAAAAAACTCAGCCAAGAACAGGGTGTTACCTTGTTTATGACTTTGTTCGCAGCATATAATTTACTACTAAGTCGCTACACAGGACAAACAGATATATTAGTAGGTTCTCCCATTGCTAACCGCCATCGCAGTGAAATAGAAGGGTTAATAGGCTTCTTTGTTAACACTTTCGTCTTACGTGTAGAACTATCAGGAAATCCCAATTTTAATGAATTATTGACTCGAATTCGGTCAATGGCATTATCAGCATATGCACATCAAGATTTACCCTTTGAAATGTTAGTGGAAGCATTGCAACCAGAGAGAGACCTGAGTCATTCACCATTATTTCAGGTGATGTTTGTGCTTCAGAATGCACCAATGTCAGATGTAGACTTAATAGGGTTGAATGTGAGTGGGTTAGAAATAGAAACCACCACAGCAAAATTTGATTTAACTCTATCAATGAGTCAAACTGCTACAGGACTAATTGGAGTTTGGGAATACAACACAGACCTATTTGATAGCAGCACAATTGAAAGAATGATAGGGCATTTTACTACTTTATTAGAAGTAATAGTAGAAACTCCTCAAGAACAGATTAACAAGCTACCAATATTAACAGCAACAGAGAAACAGCAATTATTAAAAGAATGGAACAAAACAAAAACAGAATATCCTGCGGATAAATGTATTCATCAAATATTTGAGGAACAAGTTAAAAAGACACCAGATGCAATAGCAGTAGTTTATGGAAATGAACAAATAACTTACTCAGAATTAAATCAAAAAGCGAATAAACTAGCGCATCACTTAATATCCTTGGGAGTGAAAGCAGAAACCTTAATAGGAATATCTGTAGAACGTTCTCTAGAAATGGTAATAGGACTATTAGCAATAGTAAAAGCTGGTGGTGCTTACGTACCATTAGACCCAGAATATCCCCAAGAAAGACTAACAGCAATTATCGAAGATGCAGAAATCAAAGTCATATTAACAACAGAAAAATTAGTTAATAACCTGCTAGAAAACCAAGCAGAAATTATCTGCTATGAGCGAGAATTAGAAAACATAGAAAATCAAATACAAGAAAACCCAAGTACACAGACAAACTCAGAGAGTTTAGCTTACGTAATATACACATCAGGTTCAACAGGAAAACCCAAAGGAGTCAGTGTAAAACACAAAGGAGTAAACCGCTTAGTTGTCAACACAAATTACATTCAAATAGGAGCAAAAGACATAATAGCACAAGCATCAAACTCAGCATTTGACGCAGCAACATTTGAGATATGGGGAGCATTATTAAACGGAGCAAAATTAGTAGGAATAAGCAAAGAAACAGCACTATCACCGAGAGAATTTGCTAACAGAATAAAAACAGAAGGAATTAGTGTATTATTCCTAACAACAGCATTATTTAACCAAATAGCAAAAACAGAACCAACAACATTTAGTACACTGCGTTATTTATTATTTGGAGGAGAAGCAGTAGATATTAAATGGGTGCAAGAAATAGTTAAAAAAGGCAAACCAGAAAATCTATTACACGTCTACGGACCAACAGAAAACACCACATTTACAACATGGTATTTAGTAGAAGAAATTGCCGAAGAAGCAACAACAATACCAATAGGAAAAGCAATTTCTAACACAGAAATATATGTATTAGACCAGAACTTACAACCAGTACCAGTAGGAGTACCAGGGGAATTATATATAGGAGGTGCAGGTTTAGCTACAGGTTATTTAAACCGTCCAGAATTAACAGCACAGACATTTATAAATAACCCCTTTGATAATGGGAAAACCAAACTTTATAAAACAGGGGACTTAGTAAGATATTTAGCGGATGGAAATATTGAATATATCAGTCGGATAGATAACCAAGTTAAAATAAGAGGTTTCCGAATAGAATTAGGAGAAATAGAAACAGTTCTCAATCAAAATGAAAATGTACAAACATCAGTAGTTGTAGTTAGAGAAGATAACCCTGGATATAAAAAGTTAGTAGCTTATATCGTCTCAGAAACAAAATTCACAACCAACGAATTGAGACAATATTTAAAAGGAAAACTACCAGAATACATGATACCCAGTAACTTTGTGTATCTGGACAATTTACCATTAACACCCAACGGAAAAGTAGATAAACGTGCTTTACCTGTACCTAGTTTTAATCTAGAAATAGAAGAAAAATATATAGCACCAAAAACAGAAATAGAAACCAAACTAGCAGAAATTTGGCAACAAGTATTAGGAATAGAAAAAATAGGAATAAATGATAACTTCTTTGAACTAGGTGGAGACTCAATTCTCAGTATTCAAATCATAGCAAAAGCCAAACAACAGGGAATAGAAATCACATTAAAACAGCTATTTGCGAATCAAACCATAGGAGAATTAGCAGCAGTAGCAGGAACAATTAAAACCCTAGAAATAGAACAGGTCACAGTTAGTGGAAACTTCCTCTTAACACCAATTCAAAAATGGTTCTTGGAGCAAAATAGACCAGAAACCCATCACTTTAACCAAGCATTTTTACTAACAGTACCAGCAGAAATAGATAGAAATAAAATAGAGAAAACTTGGCAAGAAATCATCAATCATCATGACGCTTTAAGATTGAGATTTACAGAAACAGAAAATCAATGGAAAGCAACACATAGTGAACCAATAGAAACTTTTGAAATTGAATACTTTGATATTTCCGAAGTTACAGAAACAGAAAAAACAGAAATAATAGAAACCACAGCGGATACACTGCAAGCAAGTTTAGACCTAGAATCTAATCTAGTCAAAGTGGGATTATTTAAACTAGGAGAAAATCAACCAGGAAGACTATTAATAATAATTCATCACCTAGTAGTAGATGGAATATCTTGGAGAATATTATTAGAAGACCTAGAAACAGGATATCAACAACTAAATCAAAATCAGAAAATCCAACTACCAGCAAAAACCACATCCTTTAAAACCTGGAGTGAGAAGTTATCAGAATATGCACAAACAGAAACATTAAAATCAGAAATTGATTATTGGGTAAATAAATCAAACAGTGCAATTAAATCAATTCCTGTAGATAAAGAAGGTGAAAACACCTTATCATCAACTCAAAACATTGCAGTATCATTAAACAAAGAAGAAACAACAGCATTATTACAACAAGTACCAAAAGCGTACAAAACACAGATTAATGATATTTTATTAACAGCATTAACTCTGGTTTTGAGTAAGTTGACAAAATCAAAATCTGTATTATTCAACTTAGAAGGACATGGAAGAGAAGATATACTTGATGGTGTAGATATATCTAGAACCATTGGATGGTTTACAACTATGTTCCCTGTAGTTGTAAATGTTGAAAATGCAGACTTTAACAGTAATAACAACTTAGGAAACATCATCAAATCAGTAAAAGAACAACTGAGACAAATACCCAATAAAGGTATCGGATATGGTGTACTGCGTTATTTGAGTGATGCAGAAATTAGTAACCAACTGGAAAAATTAGCACAAGCAGAAATTAGCTTTAACTATTTAGGACAATTTACCCAAACCTTAAATACATCATCGTTGTTATCATCTGCGGAAGAGTCTAGTGGACAATTCCAAAGTTTATTAGGAAACAGAGAAACCCTATTAGATGTAAATGCGATAATTGCAGATGAACAGTTACAAATTAACTGGACTTATAGTAATAACATTCATGAACAAACAACAGTTGAAAATATCGCAGATGAATTTATTACTACACTACAAACAATCATTAATCATTGTTTAAAACCAGAGAATGTAGGATATACACCTTCAGATTTCCCATTAATAAAACTGAATCAACAAGAATTAGATGGAATTGTAGCTAAACTCAACTTAGAGAATATTGAGGATATTTACCCCTTATCACCAATGCAGTCGGGGATGTTATTTGAAAGTTTATATGCTTTAAGTGAGGGTGTATATTTTGAACAAATCACCTGTACATTTAATGGTGATTTGAATGTAACAGCTTTTAGTAAAGCATGGCAAAAATTAGTAAATCATCATCAAATATTCCGCACTGCATTTATTTGGGAATCATTAAGTGAACCTGTACAAGTTGTGCAGAAAGATGTAACTATAAACGTTGAAATTCAAGACTGGAGAAATTTATCAACAACAGAACAAGAACAACAAATAGAACAGTTTTTACAGGATGAAAGAAAACAAAGTTTCCAACTTGATAAAACTCCATTGATGAGATTGTATTTACTGCAATTGAGTGATGAAAGCTATCAATTTGTGTGGAACTTCCACCACATATTACTTGATGGTTGGTCTTTACCTTTAGTGTGGGAAGATTGGTTTAATTATTATCATGCAATTGCTGAAGGTGTAGATACTAAATTAAAACCAACCATTAATTACAGTAACTATATTGCTTGGTTACAGGAACAACAACAACAAAATTTAGCCCAGGAATTTTGGCAAAATAAATTAAGTGGTTTTGAATCACCAACTCCCTTAGTCGTAGATACACCCTTATCAAATCGTCAACAGTCTGCATATCAAGAACAAATTGCCTATTTAACAGTTGAAAAAACAAAAGTAGCAACAGAATTTATCAGACAGCATCAATTAACAATGAATAATTTAGTGCAGGGTGTCTGGGGTTTATTATTATCTCGTTACAGTCAAGAAAATGATGTAGTCTTTGGTGCAACTGTCTCCGGTCGTCCTCCATCTTTGACTGGTGTAGAGTCAATGGTAGGGTTGTTTATTAATACCTTACCTGTGAGATTACAAGTTGCAGAAAATATTGATGTTTTATCTTTATTGAAGCAATTACAACAGCAACAGATAGACTCAGAACAGTTTGCTCATTCTCCATTAGTGGAAATTCAAGGATGGAGTGAAGTTCCTAGAGGTACTGGTTTATTTAATAGTATTGTCGTCTTTGAAAATTATCCCATTGATTCTAATAATGTCGAAACCGACGCAAAATTAACTATTACTAATTCCAGAGGAATTGAACATACTAATTATCCCTTGACTATTATTTCTGGCCCTGGTGAACAATTAATTATCAAGATTAGTTATGATAATAGTCACTTTGATGCAGAAACAATTACCAGAATGTTGGGACATTTTCAAACTTTGTTATCAGAAATAGTAGAAAACCCAACAGCAGAAATACACCAACTACCAATATTAACAGAACCAGAAAAACAAACATTATTAATTAATTGGAATAACACAGAAACAACATATCCAGAAAAAACAGTAATTCAACTATTTACAGAACAAGTTGCAAAAACACCAGATGCAACAGCAGTAATATTTGAAAATCAACAATTAACCTATTCAGAACTAAACGAAAAAGCGAACCAACTAGCACATCATTTAACATCCTTGGGAATAGGTGCAGATAGCATAGTAGGAATATATATAGAACGTTCCCTAGAAATGATAATAGGGATATTAGCAACATTAAAAGCGGGAACTGCTTACTTACCAATAGACACAGAATATCCAAAAGAACGGGTAAATTATATGTTAGAAGATGCAAAAATCAACATCTTACTAACACAAGAAAACCTCAAACAACAAATAGAAAATCAACAAATTAATACAATTTGTTTAGATACAGAATGGGAAAGAATTAATAACAGCAGTCAAGAAAATATCAACGTAGAAATTACATCAAATAACCTAGCTTACATAATATATACAAGTGGTTCAACAGGAACACCAAAAGGAGTAGAAATAACCCATAAAGGACTCACAAACCTGGTAAATTGGCATCAAAAACAATTTAAAATTACATCAGCAGATAAAGCTACTCAACTAGCAGGAACAGGGTTTGATGCAGCAGTCTGGGAAATATGGCCATATATAACCGCAGGTGCAACATTATATCTAGTTAAAAAAGAAATATTAGTATCACCAGAAAACCTCAAACAATGGTTAACAGAAAATCAAATAACAGTTAGCTTCGTACCCACACCCATCACCCAAGAACTATTAAAATTAGACTGGGAAAACGAGAATACAAAATTAAAACCAAAATTAAGATATTTACTCACAGGAGGAGATAAATTAACTCAACATCCAACAGAAAAAATACCATTTGCAGTAGTCAACAACTATGGCCCAACAGAAAATACAGTAGTTACAACATCTTGCATATTAGAACCACAAAAACAACAAACATCACCCAGCATTGGAAAACCAATAGACAACACCAAAGTATATATATTAGATAAAAACCTGCAACTCGTACCCATAGGAGTACCAGGAGAATTATATATAGGTGGTCAAAATTTAGCAAAAGGATATTTAAACCGTCCAGAACTTACCGCACAAACATTTATTCCTAACCCCTTTGATAATGGAAACAGTAAACTTTACAAAACAGGGGACTTAGTAAAATATTTAGAAAATGGAAACATTGAATATTTGGGAAGAATTGACAACCAAGTTAAAATACGAGGTTTTAGAATTGAGTTAGGAGAAATAGAAACCGTACTCAGTCAAAATTCAGATATTCAAGCATCTTGTGTAATAGTTCGTGAAGATAACCCCGGAGATAAACGGTTATTCGCTTATATAGTTTGTGAAAACTCCTTAGAAACCAGCGAACTCAGACGATATTTAAAAGGTAAATTACCAACATATATGATACCCAGTGCTTTTGTATATTTGGAAAATTTACCTTTGACAGCAAACGGAAAAATAGATAGACGTGCATTACCCGCACCAACAATAAATACAGAAATTGTAGATAATTATCTTGCACCACGCACACCTACCGAGGAAATATTAACCACAATTTGGCAACAAGTATTAAAAGTTGATAGAGTGGGAATTAATGATAACTTCTTTGAATTAGGTGGACATTCATTATTAGCAACACAATTAGTTTCCCGCATTCGTGATAGTTTGCAAGTAGAAATAGCTTTACAAACTGTATTTACAGAAACAACAATTTCCCAATTAGCACAAGTAATCGAGCAACTACAAAAACAAGAATTACAACTTGCAGCACCAGCGATATTACCCAGATTAGAAAATACTGAAATACCCCTATCTTTTGCCCAACAAAGATTATGGTTTTTAGACCAATTAGAACCCTTGAGTTCTTCCTATAATTTACCTGTGTCATTAAAATTAACAGGTCAACTGTCAATTCCCACTTTAGCAATAAGTTTGCAAGAAATCATCAATCGTCATGAATCATTACGCACCAACTTTAGAGCAGGTTTAGGAACAGCTACCCAATTTATTCAGCAACAAATTAACTGGCAATTATCAATAATTGACCTACAACATTTACCACTAGAAGCAGCAGAAACAACAGGTCAAGAATTACTGCAACAACAATTAATTCAACCCTTCAATTTAGCAGATGATATCTTAATTAGAGCTACATTAGTAGTGCTATCAGAAACTGAACACCTGTTACTAATTTGTATGCACCATATAGTTTCTGATGGTTGGTCTATGGGTGTGTTTGTCGGTGAATTAGCAACAGTTTATAATGCTTATTTACAAAATCAACCATCACCATTAACACCCTTACCAATACAATATGCTGACTTTGCAATTTGGCAAAGAAACTGGTTACAAGGTGATGTTTTAGAACGACAATTAAATTACTGGAAACAACAATTAGAAACCGCACCTAAATTCTTACCATTACCCACAGATAGACCTAGACCAGCAGTACAAACCTTTGCGGGAAGTTATCAAGAATTTGCACTTTCTGAAGAGTTAAGTAATCAACTAATTGCACTTAGTCAAAAGCAAGGTGTCACCTTATTTATGACACTGTTTGCAGCTTATAATATCTTGCTTTATCGCTACACAGGACAAACAGATATATTAGTTGGTTCTCCCATTGCAAATAGAAACCAAAGAGAAATAGAAGGGTTAATTGGTTTCTTTGTGAACACCTTAGTCTTCAGAACTCAACTCTCAGAAAATCCCAGTTTTAATGAATTATTAACTCAAATTAGAACCACCGCATTATCAGCTTACGCACACCAAGATTTACCCTTTGAAATGTTGGTGGAAGCATTACACCCAGAACGGGATTTGAGTTATACACCGTTATTCCAGGTGATGTTTATTCTTCAGAATGCACCAATATCAGATACAGAATTAACAGGTTTAGAAGTGAGTGCATTAGCAATAGAAACCACCACCGCTAAATTTGATTTAACATTATCAATGGAACAAACTACTACCGGAATTAGAGGAGGTTGGGAATACAATACTGACCTATTTGATAGTAGTACCATTGAGAGAATGACAGGTAATTTAATAACTGTATTATCTGCAATTGTCGAAAATCCCCAAACCAGAATTAATCAATTACCAATTCTCACAGCAACAGAAAAACAAACATTATTCATCGTCTGGAATCATACAACAGTAGAATATCCTCAATATCAATGTATTCATCAACTATTTGAGGAGCAAGTTCAAAAAACACCGGATGCGGTAGCGGTAGTATTTGCAAATCAACAATTAACCTATAGAGAATTAGATGAAAAAGCTAATCAATTAGCAAATTATTTACATTCTTTAGGAGTAACTACAGATGTTTTAGTAGGAATATCTGTAGAACGTTCTTTAGAAATGGTAATTGGACTTTTGGGAATATTAAAAGCTGGTGGTGCTTACCTCCCATTGGACCCTGAATATCCTACAGAACGTTTACAATTTATCCTCGAAGATGCACAGGTGAGATTTTTACTCACACAACAAAATTTAGTTAATTATTTACCCACAAACCAAGCACAAATCATCTGTTTAGATAGTGATTGGGATATCATTTCTCAAGCAAGTGCAAATCATTTATCTACTCAAGTACGAGGAAATAATTTAGCTTACGTTATCTACACATCTGGTTCAACTGGTAAACCTAAAGGTGTACAAATTGTTCATCATGCTGTGGTTAATTTCTTGACAGCAATGCAGCAACAACCAGGAATTACCCAAGAAGATATACTCTTAGGAGTAACGACAATTTCCTTTGATATTGCAGCTTTAGAAATCTTCTTACCGATGACTGTAGGCGCTCGTTTAATTATTGCTAGTCGTCAAGTAACTATAGATGGTCAAAAATTAGCTGAATTACTGCTTAATTCTCAAACCACCATCATGCAAGCAACCCCAGCAACGTGGAGATTACTGTTAGAAAATAACTGTGATTTGAGCAACTTAAAAATACTCTGTGGTGGTGAAGCATTACCTGGAGACCTTGCTCAAAAATTATCTAACCAAGGTGCGAGTTTGTGGAATCTTTATGGACCAACTGAAGCTACAATTTGGTCATCTGTATATGAAATCAAACCAGAAAATGATTTAATTTCCATCGGTCGGCCAATTAATAATACTCAGTTTTATGTATTAGACCAAAACTTACAACCAGTACCAGTTGGTGTACCAGGAGAATTACATATAGGTGGTGCAGGTTTAGCAAAAGGTTATTTAAACCGTCCAGAATTAACCGCTGAGAAATTTATTGCTAACCCCTTTGATAATGGTAAAACCAAACTTTATAAAACAGGGGACTTAGTAAGATATTTACAAGATGGCAATATTGAATATATTAGTCGGATAGATAACCAAGTTAAAGTTAGAGGTTTCAGAATAGAATTAGGAGAAATTGAAACCTTACTCAGTCAACAAGAAAATGTACAAATTGCTTGTGTAATTGTTAGAGAAGATACCCCTGGAGACCAACGTTTAGTTGCTTATATTGTCCCCCAACCACAACAAACACCAACTCCTAATATTCTGCGTCAATTCCTCAAAGCTAAACTACCAGATTATATGATTCCTAATACCTTTGTAATTTTGGAATCTTTACCTTTAACACCTAATGGAAAAATAGATAGACGTGCTTTGAGTGTACCAACTCCCACCCATCATATAGATAGCTTTGTTGCTCCCCGTACAGATTTAGAATTGCAATTAGCACAAATTTGGAATGAAATTCTCAAAGTCGAAAATGTGGGAGTAAAAGATAATTTCTTTGACTTAGGAGGTCATTCTCTCTTAGCTACTTATTTAATGGCACAAATTAGAGAAAAAATAGGAAAAGAAATTCCCTTAGCTGCACTTTTCCAACATCCGACAATAGAAGAATTAGCAATTACCCTCACCAAAATTCAACAAAATACTAACTCTCAAAATTCACCATTAGTAGCACTGCAAACTCGTGGTACTCAACCACCATTTTTCTGTGTTCCCGGTGCTGGTGGTTTCCCTTACTACTTCCACAATTTAGCCCGTGCTTTAGGTGAAAACCAACCATTCTACAGTTTCCAAGCACAAGGTACAAACGGAGAATTAGCACCCATAACAAAAGTCGAAGAAATAGCAACATATTATATTCAAGCCATACAAACAGTACAACCTCACGGACCATATTACTTAGGTGGACACTCCTTCGGTGGAAAAGTTGCCTTTGAAATTGCACAACAATTAATACAACAAGGTGAACAAGTAGCCTTACTTGCAATTTTAGACACCAACGCACCTATCAACTATGGCAGAGGTGAAGAAGCTGATGATACAACATGGTTAATTAGCATCGCCAACAGTTTACAGACAGCTTTCGCCAAAGATATAGAAATAGACAGTGTAACTCTGCGTTCCCTAGCACCCAGTCAACAAATAAAATACGTCCTCGAATATCTGCAAATGTTAGATATACTCCCACCCAATGCCAACACCCAATACATAGAAAACTTATTACAAGCCTACAAAGCTAACAACAACATTGAATATGCACCACAACAATTTACCCCCATACCCATCACCTTATTCCGCGCTAGTGAAATGTCCGCAGAAGAACAGTCCGCTTTCCCATCAGAACTCTTAACAGATGACACATGGGGATGGACACCCTTCGCAAGTCAACCCGTAGACCTACAATTTGTCCCCGGAAACCATATCACCATGATGACCCCACCCCACGTACAAACTTTAGCAGCCAAATTAAACACCTACATCAAAAGTAGGTTGGGTTAAACAAAGTGAAACCCAACATCCAAAAATCTTGATTGAAAAAGTTGGGTTTCATCCTTACTTTAATAATCAAACTCTTGTGGGGTGGGCATCTTGCCCGCCCAAAGTATACCTCATTACACCGTACTGTATCAAATTACAGCAGTTTCCACGTAAATGAGGTACAAATTTACATCACAAAACCTTATACCAAAAGGATTTTCAAGCTGATAGCTGAAAGCTGCTGTAATTAAAACCTATCCACCCCAGCAAATTGTTGATGTGATGAAACTTTAGCAGCTTCCCCACAGGTACGCGGTGTGGGAAAAATTTTCCCAGGGTTAGCTAAACCTTGAGGATTAAAAACTGCCCTTACCCATTGCATAGTTTCCAAATCTGCATCACTAAACATATCTGGCATATAACATTTTTTATCTGCACCAATGCCATGTTCACCGGAAATACTACCACCCACTTTTACACATAATTTGAGAATTTCACCCCCTGCTGCTTCCACCTTCTCCAACTCTCCAGGAATAGAATTATCAAATAAAATCAAAGGATGTAAATTACCATCTCCCGCATGAAATACATTAGCAATTCTATAACCGTATTTTTGACTTATAGCTTCAATTTCATTCAAAACATAGGGTAATTGCGTCCGAGGAATTACCCCATCTTGGACATAATAATCAGGGCTGATATGTCCTGCTGCTGCAAAAGCTGCCTTTCTACCTTTCCATAATTTTAACCGCGTTTCTGGGTCAGAGGCAGAAGTAATATTTCGCGCCCCATTCTGTTTACAAATTTCTGCTACAAGCTTTTTATTAGCTGCAACTTCTACTTCTAAACCATCAATTTCTACTAACAAAATTGCCTCTGCATCACGGGGATAACAATTAGTAGCAACAACATCTTCTACAGCGTTAATACTAATATTATCCATCATTTCCATCCCACCAGGAATAATCCCCGCACTAATAATATCAGAAACACTAGCGGCGGCAGCTTCCACACTGGTAAAATCTGCTAATAAAACACAAATTGATTCAGCAGTTTTGAGAATTTTTAAAGTGATTTCCGTCGCAATTCCTAAAGTTCCTTCTGAACCTACAAATACACCTGTTAAATCATAACCAGGCATTTCGGGAATTTGTCCCCCAATATCAGCAATTGAACCATCAGGAAGCACAATTTTTAAACCTAAAACATGATTAGTTGTGACACCATATTTTAAACAATGAACACCCCCAGAATTTTCGGCAATATTGCCACCAATTGAACAGATAATTTGACTAGAAGGGTCTGGTGCAAAATAGAAACCAGCACCGCTAACCGCTTGTGTTACCCAACTATTTATTATCCCTGGTTGGACAACTACACGTTGATTTTCTAAGTCAATTTTGAGAATTTGCCGCATTAAAGATGTGACTATTAAAACTGAATCTGTTGATGGTAAAGCACCACCTGATAAACCTGTTCCTGAACCTCTAGCGATGAAAGGAACGGAATATTGATTACAGATTTTGACAATTTCTGCTACTTGTTCGGTAGTGCGGGGTAATACTGCGACTGGGGGTTGTTGACGATAGCTGGTTAAACCGTCACATTCATAGGTTAATAGTTCTTCTTTGCGTTGGACTACGCCTTTTTCACCAAGGACGGCGATGAATTTTTTGATGATGGGTTTCCAATTGATTTGGGTTTTTTCTTGGGTTAGCATAATGGTTTTTTATTGGTGGTAGATGTTTTTATTTTCTCACGCTCCAGGCGCAGAGTCGCCACCTGAAGGAGGAGGGTTTTTTAGATAAATTATTAAGCTATTAAACACTATTTTTTGTATTCACTAGCTAATAAATAAATCTTCTATTCTTATCAATAAGATGTTCTTTTTCAGCAATCTTGACTCGTTATTAGCGGGCAAGATGCCCGCACCACAAAAAGCAATGTTGAGATATTTTCTAATCTTTAATTTTCTCAACTGTCACCTGAATTAAGCAGGTTCAAATTTCAAAGAAACACCATTCATACAGTAACGTAAACCAGTAGGTTTGGGGCCATCATTGAAAACATGACCCAAATGCCCACCACAACGGCTACAATGAACTTCAGTTCTAGTCATGAAGAAAGAACGGTCTACAGTCGTGCCAATTGCCCCCTCAATCGGTTGAAAAAAGCTAGGCCAACCAGTCCGACTGTCAAATTTAGTATCCGAGGTAAACAAAGCCTGTCCACACCCAGCACAGACATAAGTACCAGCGTCATAAGTTTTATCTAACGGGCTAGTATGGGCGCGTTCAGTGCCATGTTTACGTAGAACATCAAACTGTTCTTGCGTCAAAATCGTCTTCCATTCCGCATCAGTCTTAGTAACTTCAAACTTAGTATCCGCAGATGCCATAGGTTCCGAACTCCCATTGATATAACGTGAAAAAAAGGCAGTGCCGAGTAATACAGCACCAATTTGTAAAAAATGACGTTTGTCCATATATCTATTATTTGCCATTTTCCTATTCAAGCAACGGAAACAGCCAAATTAATTTTACAATTTTACCGTTTACCTTGACGTTGTTGATGTCTTTCTCATAAAGCCAGAGTAGCTTTCATCTGTCAGCATTTTTCCGACTCAGAACATCAAGATAAATATTGTTCTGCTTGTAACTTCAATTTATCTCCTTCTAAAAGCACCTGGTCAATATAATCTTTAACATCCATGTACGGTTGTCTCAAGCTAATTTTCTCTAACTGAATAGCCCTGCGGGTACTTTGTCTTAATTGTCCAGCTAACTTGCGTTTACCAAACAAATCTAACCCAACAGAAATAATACTATCAGGAGTAGTTTGTGTAGCCTGTTGATTAATTTCTCGAATGGCTAAATTAAGCTCTTTTTTAATAGCTCGTAGTTGTTTCTGAATTAAGTTGATATTTTTGACTTGTAACTTTACAGATTTAGGAGTATCTAGAGTTAAAGTCATCTGTTGTTTGAGTTGATAAATTTGGAGTTGAGTTTCTTGTAGGTTCATGGTTAATTGATTCTAAGTAGAACGGACTTAATAATTCAAAATTTGTAGTGAGGAATCATCTCAAAATTTTTTATATTACTTAATCTAGTTTGATTTATTCTCGTCTACTTACTTACTATAGGATTACTATTTTATTTTTGAAAAAATTAGGTATTGTAGGGTGTGTTAGAACGAAGTTCGTAACGCACCAAACCCTGGATAATGGTGCGTTACGCTATCGCTAACGCACCCTACGTATCTTTTCAGAAATCAAACCGGATTCCTATATTATTGCTGTAACTTAAATTAATTATTAGTTGTTTACATGATTTAAAATTCCAAAGTAATCAAATAATTTACAGATTTTTGCACAGGTAAATCACCTGTTCGACGGATTATTCACGAGTGAATACTGTTAATAACAGCAATTCCCGAATCAGCCTCATAAGTCAGGTTGCTTGACTACTAATAGTCTGTTCAATATCTGGTTTATTGGCTGATGTAGCAAGTGATATATATATCCATTAATATAATAATTCTATCTAAATGCAGTTGTAAACATTTTTATGATTGTTTTTTGTTTACTTAATTGTAAGCCCTCAGTTAACAGCGGAAGCTACGCAGACCTAGTGATTCAGTTTTTTCCAGCTAATACCACAAATTACCATACAATTATTTCCAGTTTACAGTATCTTGAAAATAACTACCCGTTAAAAAATACCCATAAAAAATCCGATGGAACATGAATATAGTTTAGTCCTAGATTTAACCATTGTCCTAGTAGCTACCGCATTAGGAGGACTACTAGCAAACCGTTTAAAACAACCTGTAATATTAGGTTATTTAACTAGCGGCTTTGTAGTTGGTCCCTTTGGTTTTAAATTACTCAATAATGCCACAGAGATTAAATCCTTAGCAGAAATAGGAGTAGCTTTTTTACTCTTTGCTTTAGGTGTAGAATTTTCCTTAACGGAACTAAAAAGAGTTAAGAAAATCGCCTTACCAGGGAGTTTATTACAAATCGGTTTAACAATTATTCTCGTTACCTTAGTAACAGTAATTACAGGTTGGGCTAATAATTTTCAGCAGGGAATTTTTCTCGGTGCTGTTTTATCTCTTTCTTCCACCGCAGTAGTTTTAAAAACACTCTCAGAAAGCGGTGAAACTAACACCATGCACGGGCAAATAATGTTAGCAATTTTAATCGCCCAAGATTTAGCATTAGGCTTAATGTTGGCCATATTTCCAGCAATGAACCAATCAGGAAATATAGCTGCCGCTTTAGGAACTGCTTTAATTAAAATCGTTTTATTTGTGGGAGTGGCATTAATTTTAAGTCGGTGGATAGTTCCCCAATTGATCTCTATTTTCGCAGCCACAGAAAGTAATGAATTATTTCTATTGGGAGTCATTGGTTTATGTCTGGGAGTTGCTTTAACCACCGCTGCATTAGGTCTTTCTATTGCAATGGGAGCATTTGTCGCCGGGTTGATGATTTCAGAAGTTGATTATGCTGATCAAGCTTTAGCTAAGATTTTACCTTTACGAGATACCTTTTCTAGTCTATTTTTTGCCTCCATTGGAATGTTAATTGATCCTACTATTCTCATTAATAATTTAGGAGTCATTTTAGGATTAGTGACTTTAGTGATGATAGGTAAAGCCGCCATTATTTTATGTATTGTCTTAGGATTTGGCTACTCTTTAAAAAATGGTATTTTAGTCAGTTTTGGTATTAATCAAATTGGAGAATTTTCTTTTGTATTAGCTTTATTAGGTTTAAGGTTAAATCTGATTTCTCAACAAACCTATTTTTTATTATTGGGAACAACAGCAATTACCTTAGTTTTAACTCCGTTTTGGCTTAAAGCTGCACCAGGAATAGCTGTAAAATTAAATCGCATACCTTGGTTAATCAACTTTTTGCAAAGATTTTCGACAAATCAAACTTTATCTATCCCAGAAACTATTAATAATCATGTAGTGGTAGCTGGTTATGGTAGAGTTGGACAGGTGATTGTCAAAATTTTACAAAGTCAACAATATCCCGTTTTAGTCATTGAAAATAGTGAAGCATCAGTGCAAAGATTAAGGATGCACAATATACCTTATATTTTTGGTGATGCAGACTCAGAATTACTATTAGAAAAAGCCCATTTAGACAAGGCGAAAGCTTTAGCAATTGCCCTTCCAGACCCTGCCAGCACCAGGTTACTGCTCAGAAATGCCCTAGCAATAGCACCTAATTTAGATGTCATTGCTCGTTCCCATACTGACAAGGAAATTGATTTTCTCACCCAAATGGGTGCAAAGGAAGTAGTACAACCTGAATTTGAAGCAGCATTAGAATTAGGCAATCATTTACTGAAAACTTTGGGAGAAACGGAAAGTTACATTCTCACAGTGCTTAAAGCTATTCGTACAGATCAATATTTAAGCATTAGGCCAGAAAGAGAATAGTTAGCAGATTAATGAGTTTAGTGGTTAAGTATGATTAAGCAAGTATACAATACCTTATAAATTCTGATAAGAAAACACAGAGTTAGAAAAATTAGTAACTCTTGTTTTAGGCTGTAAATACTTATCCACTACTCTAATTATCTTTTCAGATTCTACAGGTTTAGTTATAAATTCTGTTGCCCCAAACACCCGAGAACGTACCCGATCAAAAACACCATCATTACCAGTTAATATTACTATTGGAGTTTTAGTAAAATAAGAACAACGTCGTAGTTGCTCACACACCTCATAACCACTAACCACAGGCATAACTAAATCCAGAAAAATTAAATCGGGCTTATTCTCAATCAAAATTGGTAAAGCTTGCAGGGGATGTTCAATACCAATAAATCTCATTCCATGAGCAGTAATAATCTGATCTAATATTTGGCAAATTTGAGGACTATCATCTATACAAGCTATTAGTGGAACATTAGTGTTTTTGGCCACTTTAAATTGAGATATTTTCTTAATCTTGTTTGTGGGTAATGGTAAATCAGGTACTTCTATCAAATTGATAATGTTTTGTCGAATATAAGGAAGTAAAGAACGAGTGATTTGTACAATATTCTTCTTCATTTTAACTGATATTTCCCAGAGGGTATTTTTACCATTAATGAGTCTTTGCAAATTTTGGTAAACTAATGGAGTAACTTGCTGTTTGAGTTGTTCTGGTTGCTGTAAAACTGGCACTAATTCAGGACAAATTCCTTCTAAACCAGCCTCTTTCCACTTATACAAAGATTCTCCTACCTGGCTGACAAGAGTATTGATATCTATAGATGAAAATGATGGTTTTAATAACAGTTCTTGGTTTTTATCAAAGCTAAGAGATGATGAATTAATGTGTTGAAATATGTCAAACAAAACTTCTGAAATTGTACTTTTAACGATATTATTGATATCTGGTTTGGAAATGTCTTGGTTAGCATATAATGTCTTTAACACTAAATAATCCCAATAATCTACCAATATATTTTCAGTAAAATACTTGCTGTTACTAATATCAACTTGGGGAGAATATTGAAGAATATTTCTACACAGCCGACGATAGGGATGTTTACCCCCTGTTGCCCAAACTACCTGACCATATTGATAATAAAATATCCAAGTTCGTCCCTGGTTATTTTTAATATTTAACTCTCCTGTATACTTAAATTTTCTACATAGACTAAGTTCTTTAATCAATTCCTTAATCAGTTTATTGAACTCAACTATTTGCATATTAACCATGTTTAGTACATCCAATCTAAATGAATAACTGTGATCTTGAGGGAATTCATAATCGGAACCTTAGTTAGTTATAATGTCAAAGTTTCAAGCCATAGGATAAAAAATTTTTCATCTCATGAATTTAGTTATCAGTGACTGCAATTAATGAAAGTAGAGCCAACATAATTTACCTTAGCCATACTTTCAATCCATTTCGACATCCTCAAAAGTTGAAGTAGCTTAGTAATATGACATGAGCAAATCTGATTCAGCTAACAATTATTACATATATTTTAATTTTTTATAATATATTTTCTTACGTATAAACTCGGAACTTTTTATCTTACTCTATGTTAATCTTTGTCCGGCTAGATTTGACAGAAGACATTTTTAGATTTAGATATCAAGGTCAATTATATCTTCTAGTCTAACCTAATTTATGTGATTTTAGCTATACAAGCAATAGTTGATTATACTTACATAACATCAATCAAGAAAATTATCCATTAGCAATTAGCACTGTTACCTATCACCTTTGAAGATTTTCTGCACCTGTGTAACCTGTAGCTAACCAGATAATAGCTCTAGCTCCATCACGGATTGATTTTTCAATAGGTTCTTGAGAGGTGGTTGAGGGAACAGATACTGCTTTAAAATCAATACCTCGACTACCTAAAACAATTTCACCAATCACACAAGCGCGACGCATATGAAAATCAGAAGTAATTAAATAAACACTTTTTATACCCCGTGATTGTAATTCATCCACTAGGGTAGTAAAATTTGTTACCGTATCTACGGCTTCATAGTCTAAGTACAAGCGTTTGGGATCAACTCCAGCTTTAGTGAATACTTCTTTTGTATAATTAGGTGGACTACCTCCAGTAATCCATACAGGTATATCGGGATGCTTCTTAGCAAAATCCGCTGTAAATTTCTCCCTTTCTAAATTTTTAGTCGAACCGCCTAAAACTAATACGGCTTGGGGATGTACAAACAGGCTTTGTACTTCTGTATATCCTAACCACAGTAATAGGGGTAGAATAAAATACATTAGCCGCGAAGATTTACCTTTAAACAATAGCTTTTTCAAGGTTGTCTAAGTTTGTCTGCGAATGCTAGATGTTTGCAAATATTCAATTTAAATATTGTGTAGAATAGTGACCTTAAACAAAATCGAATGAAATGGGGAATTTATGATTTTTGGTATATTGACGTATTTACCCAAAACATTTAACTAAAGTATGACAATTACTGGTCTTTTCAATGCACCATCCTAACTGATATCGCACAATCGCACAATATATTATAGGGGTTCAAACCCATTTGTTGCCATTGATTAGCTTTGCACACAGGGATTGAACAAACGGGACTGGTGCGACTTGAACGCACGACCTGTCGCTTAGGAGGCGACCGCTCTATCCAACTGAGCTACAACCCCAATCAAATGAACACATACCATAATAGCAGCAGTTTTAGTCAGAGTGCCAACTATTTTCCCAACCATCTCCACCTATTTCTAAACCACAAACGTCGCTATATGCTTGGAGAATAATTTGAGATTTGCTGCCATTTAATTTGCGTAATGTTAATTCTAGTTTACCTTGCATGGTATCTTGACAACAAATGGTTAAGCCTTTGTTTGTAGGTGCGCGTAAAGGTGTACCTGGTAAATCCGTAGTGCCAATGAGTTCCACTTGATAATCTTGATTTTTGGCTTGCATTTGCCATTTACCCCAAGGTTGAATTTGCCAACTGACCTGTGAATTCCAGGGAACAAATTCATAGAATTTTCCTTGGTAATGGATACCAATCATGGCTACAGATTCCATCCACCACAAAACTCCACGCCTACCACCACCAGCAGTTAAGGCTAAATCAGGGTCGTTTTTGAACGCGTTACAGTTTAACCAAAACCATTTTTGAGGAAATGCACCACCCCAATTTTTTTCTCCATAAGCTGGGGCATTTGTAAATTCATATTTTTTACCATTCCAGTCTATCCAACCGCTGGCTAAACCATGAGCCATTAAAATCTGCCAACCTGGTTCAAAAATCTGTGAAAATGATAACCAGCCAGCGGTTGATTGCTGGAGACTATTTTGATTACCCCAAGCGTAAACAGGTTTAATTTCATACTGCCATTGACAGTAATTACCAGTACCGGGATCAGTGATAATGCCTTGATTTAAGGTAGCTGTAGCTTGATAGCCTTCTTGGATATGATGAGTAAATTCACTGGGAAGGAGATAGAGGGGAGAAATTTGCAAGTTGGTTTTTCCCCAATGTCCTAAAGCTAAGGCTTCTCGACTCGCCCAAAATTTGTTCACATCGGGAAATGTCCGACACAGATATTCATCATTGGGACCGAGGACTTGGGCTGCACCACCACTATCAGCTTTACCACCAATGGGATCTTCAATGGAGTACATAAATGCAAAGGTTTGGCAAATTTCTGGTAATGTTACCCGATAGTACCAACCTTCAAAAAAACGACGATTTGTTTGATCCCAATGATAGCCACTGTGGGGTGTTTGCGATGTGTTAAAAAAGTTTTGAAGAATATTCATAGATTTTGATTAGTAGTTGCACTGGATCATATTCTGTACTTATTTTTTATGATTAAAATAGTCAAATAGATGACATATATTTCCTATGTATTCTAATTTGATCATAAATGCTGTTGGTTGATTTATGATCAATTGTTTTTCACAAAGTTACCAAAATGTTGCGAGATATTAATGAAATTAAACTTTAGTAAAAACACTGCACAAGAGGAAAAAGTCATGCTAGATTAAGAACAGGGTACAGAAAGGTTAAAAAAACTTTTCGACATAGAGCAATCATGTTATCGCGTCTGGCTAAGGCGTGTTCGCGCAGCGAACGCTAAAGCGAATAAGTCTACTGAGGGATAACCGCTCCCATGCTCCCGTTGAAGTAGAAAGTAAAGTCTAGTTTTGTCTAGGTTTTATATAGCAGCTTGTACCTCCTGCTCTAAGGTCTGAGCAATCGCTGTTAGGTTGTGGCTTCCTGTGAAATGTGTTTTCACCTTGATTTCATCAATTCGTTATTGGAGGTTTTTAAACGCACAGCCAGAAATGCCTGCCTAGTTACAATAAAGGATGCACAATTCTGATTTGTTGATTGCTAATAGTGTCCACCTTAGTTGATGTAATTAATTCGGATTTTCCCATTTTATTGAATTATTTCCTGGTAAAGAAGCCGCTGTAATTTGCCGACCTATATCTGTCGCAAGTTACGGTGGTTTCTCATTTACAGCACTTTCCGGTGTAATGAGGTACATTATTGGCGGGCAAGATGCCCACCCCACAAGAGTTTCTTTATTATGATTTGTACCTCATAAGAATGAAATATGCTGTAAGTGCTTAAAATCTCTCTAGTCGGCCATCAATTTATTACCCTTAGTCAGATTCAGAGTGCAGAATTTTGTCAATATCATGAGCAGGAATTGCTAATTGAGGCTCAGGTATGAAAGCAGATATTTCTGTATTTTGGCACAAAGCCCAGGAAATGCTGAAAGGATTGATGGCTCTGTTACCTAATATAATTTTAGCGTTAATAGTCTTTACAATTTTTGTTCATATTGGCAGTGCAATTAAAAGATTAGTTAAACATTTAACTCGTCATTATCGCTATGCACGCAATTTAGGAATGGTATTGGGAAGATTGGCACAAGGTACTACTGTGTTAGTAGGATTATTCATATCTCTGTCAATAGTTATTCCCTCACTTAAAGCAGGAGATTTAGTACAATTATTAGGAATTAGTGGGGTAGCAATTGGTTTTGCTTTTCGAGATATTTTGCAAAACTTTTTAGCAGGTATTTTGATTTTATTAACAGAACCTTTTCAAATTAATGACCAAATTGTTTTTAAGGGTTTTGAAGGCACAGTCGAAAATATTCAAACAAGAGCAACAATCATTAAGACTTATGATGGTAGGAGAATTGTTATTCCTAATTCTGAGTTATTTACTAATGCTGTAACTGTCAATACTGCTTTTGAAAACCGCCGTTTAGAGTATGATATCGGAGTTGGTTATGGTGATGATATTGAATGGACAAAGCAGTTAATGATGGAAGTTTTACTTAGTTTAGATGTGGTTTTAAAAAATCCAGCACCTGATGTATTAGTAATGGAATTAGCTGAGAGTGCAGTTAAAATTCGTATTCGTTGGTGGATTAAACCACCTCGTAGGTCAGATGCTTTAGATGCAAGAGATAAGGTAATCTCAGCAATTAAACAAAAGTTATATGTAGAAAATGGTATAGATTTACCTTATCCAACCACACAAATTTTATTTCATGATCAAACAGAAGCAACAGACGGAGATAGATCCAGTCAAAGGGAGGGTTGGCCAGCAGAAAAAGCTCACATTTCCAAATCAATAAGTATTGGTCATGCTCAGAGAAAATTCATAGAAGTACAACATGATCATAACAAATTAGTTAACAGAAAAAATTATTTATAACATAAAGAATAGGTGATAGAATCTCTTGATTTTTCTCAAAATTGCTAAATTTCAAAGTATTTCTTTTGATTGATGAAAACATTAACTTAAAAGTAGAATATAGTGAAATCTTTATTCCTAAAATAGAGATTATTGCAATATGAAAAATATCAAACTAAACAAACTTTGGGATGCTCTACATTCTAGTTATTGGTTTTTACCAAGTGTGATGGTAACATTGGGCATCTGTTTGGTGATCATCATGTTATTTATTGATCATCAAGTCAACTTTAGCAGTATAGGTTTAATTTACTCTGGTGACGCAGAAGGAGCTAGAGGGGTATTATCTGTGATTGCTTCTTCAATGGTAAGTGTTACTGCTACAGCTTTTTCTATTACTATTGTCGCTCTCCAACTAGCATCCCGCAATTTTGGTCCCCGACTGTTGCGTAATTTTATGCGCGATACTGGTAATCAAATTGTTTTGGGTTCTTTCCTGTCTACTTTTATTTATTCCTTACTGATTCTTAGAAGTATTTACGACAAAGAAGATGATTTATTCATTCCCAATCTATCAATAACAGTCGGTATTTTATTGTCTCTTGTAAGTATTGGTGTGCTAATTTATTTTATTCATCATGCCTCGACTATTATTCAATCTTCTCATGTTTTAGAAAGTGTGAGCCAGGATTTATACGAATCTATTAATAGACTATTTCCTGAGAAAATTGGTCATGATCAAAAATATATTCAACATAACTCAATTAATAGTGATAGAGATATTAATATTGATTTTAATTCCCAATCTTTCCCTGTCACAGCTAATAAAAATGGTTATTTACAACTCATTGATGATGATAGATTGATCAAAATTGCTCGTGATTATCAAATAATTATTTATATTCAAGCTAAACCAGGAGAATTTATTATTAGTGATTCTGTATTAGCGGTGGTTTTTCCTGCTGATAAAGTAAATCATAAACTGAGTACAATAATTCAAAAGATTTTTATTTTAGGTAAAGAACGTACTAATCAACAAGATATAGAATTTCCGATTTTACAATTGGTGGAAATTGCCTTGCGTGCTATTTCTCCAGCTGTTAATGATCCATTCACAGCTATTTATGTGATTGATAGACTATGTGCGGGATTGTGCCAATTAGTACAAAGGGAATTTCCTTCAGCTTGTCGCTATGATCAGGATCATAAACTCCGAGTCATAGTTAAACCAGTTAGTTTTGCAAAATTGTTAAATGATGCTTTTGAGCAAATTCGGCAAAATTTACATTCCCAGACCGCAGTAACCATCCATTTGTTAGAAGCGATCGCCACTATAGCTAGTTTTACTCAAAATAGTCACTACCATGCACTGCTACGCCATCATGCTGATATGATCAAAAATAGTAGCCAAAAAAGTCTACCAGCATCGGAAGACTTTAAAAATGTGCAGCAATCTTATGATTGTGTAATCCAAACTCTATCAGAAAATTTGTGATTGTGGCGGACATCGAGTATGATGCAAGCTGTTTAACATATCAGTATGGTTGTTTCTATTTAGGGGCAGAAAAAATGAGGGTTTGGCTGGCTTGTTTCTTTGTATTATTTGCGTTAGCAGAATTTTTTGACTGGATTAAAGAATTATCCTTACCATTACCTATATATATATTAGGAGGAGCATTTTTAGCAGTTGCTTCCAACTATGATAAAATCGTTGGTTCTTATTTTAGTAATGTGACTGCGGAAATATTACCAGAAGTCCCAAACGAAGTCCCAAACATAGACTTATCAACTCAACCAAATCAAATTTCTACTTCAGTCCCTGTATCCAAATTAAATCCTGTAGCAGAAATTCCCCAATTACCACAGGAATAAGCAACAATATTATATACAATTGAAATTAACTAACTAATTAAATAACTGTAACTACCGTTTCAGTTTGCTGATATTAATCATACCAGGTTGCTACCATAGTACCGTGATTACTGGAGTTTTAGCAAAAATCCGTGCTGTACTGATTCGAGATAAAAGTTTCCGTCAAACTTTTAGCGTTCATAACTTGCTGTCAATAATGTTGATCAGTAGTTTAGGAGTGACAGCAGGAATATGGGGAGTAAGCAAATTTAAATGGTTGCAATTTGGCGAGTTAAGCATTTATGATCAAATGTTGCGATCGCGGCCTTCAGAACCAGTTGATCACAGAATTTTATTAGTCACAATTACTCAAGAGGATTTGAATAGGGAAACATGGCCTTTATCAGATCAAACTATTAATAAATTATTAGAAAAATTACAATCTTATCAACCCCGTGTTATCGGTGTAAACATTTATCGTCATGGACAAAAAAATTTAGCTCACAATTTATCAAATAAAGATCATATTATTGGTACTTGCTTATTAAGTAATATTGGTAGATCAGAAGTACATCCACCTGCTAATTTTCCCATGGAAAATATTGGTTTTGATGATGTGGTCACTGATAACGCTGTTGATCAAGTTATTCGACGTGGTTTATTATTTTCCGATTTAACAAACAAAGATATTAAATGTAAAACTCCATTTTCCTTTGCAGCTTTATTAGCAATTAATTATTTAGAACAACAAGGTTTTAAAGCTAGTTTTACTCAAAAAAAACAATTTAAAATAGGTGAAACAATATTTCCCAGGTTAGATAAAAATGCCGGAAGTTATCAAAATACAGATGCTGATGGCTATCAAATCCTGTTGAATTATCGTCATCCAAATCAATTAGTTAAACAAGTTACTCTCACAGAAGTTCTTACCAATAAAGTAAACCCTAATTGGATCCGCGATCACTTGGTAATTATCGGTACTACTGCGGTTAATATTCATCCTGGTTACTATACTCCCTATAGCAGTTTATCAGATCAACCTGTGAGAACGCCTCGCGTTTTTATTCATGCTCAAATAGCTAGTCAAATTATTAGTACAGTTCTTGATGGTAGACCCTTAATTTATTATTGGCCAGATTGGGCAGAATGGTCATTGATTTGGATTTTTGCCTTAATTGGTGCTTTTTTAGCATGGGAATGGCGGCATCCTCTAGTTTTAATTGTGATCGAAACTTTGATTTTATTGAGTCTGTTAGGAATTGCCGCAGGGTTATATTTACAAGGAACATGGATACCATTATTTACACCTGCTTTAGCTTTATTTGTTAGTAGCTTCTCTGTAATTGGTTATAGTAATTATCAAACTCAGAGACAGAATAAAGCTGTTCTTGATCAAGTTAAAAAACAAGAAGAAGCAATTGCTCAATTGAGCGTATTTTTAGAAGAAAAAACACAAATGCCTTCAGATTTTAATGAGTTTGATTTTTCGGAAATATCAATTTTAGAAAATGATAATTCTCTTTTAGCTGGACGGTTTAAAATTTATCAATCTCTTGGTTCTGGTGGTTTTGGTTGTACGTATTTAGCTACAGATATTCAAAAATATGGTAACCCTGATTGTGTTGTTAAACAATTAATGCCAGCCCGGAAAGATCCAAAATTTTTACAAGTTGCTCGCAGATTGTTTAATACTGAGGCGGAAATTTTAGCATTATTAGGTAAACATCCACAAATTCCTGAATTATTCGCCTATTTTGAAGAAAATAATGAATTTTATTTAGTGCAAGAATATATTAAAGGTAAAAATTTAAGTGAAGAATTGCCACCAAATACAGGTATTAAAAATGAAGCGGATGTTATAAAAATACTACAAGAAGTATTAGAAATCTTAGTATTTATCCACAGTCATAAAGTGATTCATCGGGATATTAAACCATCAAATATTATGAGATGTGCTGAAGATAATTGCCTAGTATTAATAGATTTTGGAGCAGTCAAATTAATTCAACCCAAAATAGATGAAAAAACGGAAGTAGCAACAGTAGCTATTGGAACAAGAGGTTATTCTCCACCAGAACAATTTGCAGGTCATCCCCGCATTGCCAGCGATATTTATGCTTTGGGGATGATAGCCATACAAGCTTTAACTGGTGTATTACCTAACGAGCTTTCAGCCGATCCAGAAACAGGTAATATTGTATGGCGACATCTCACTAATGTTAGCGATGAATTAGGAGCAATTATAGATAAAATGACCTGTTATCATTTTAGCGATCGCTATCAGTCCGCTACTTCTATTATTCAAGATTTACAATCATGAGTCAGAAGAGCGAGGAGTGGAAGGAAAAAGAATCAAGTTTTTCCCATTCCCTGTTCCCCAGCCTCACTGACAAGTTCTCAACTCAAATAGGATTGCTATATCATTGTGGCGGTTGGGACTTGGATCATCTTGAAATTTATTGATGCTAGAATCGGCCTGCGAGTTCAGGAAGAAACAGAAAACCAAAGTCTAGATATCAGCAATCACAAAAATCTTGTGGTGTGGGCATCTTGCCCGCCAAGAGTGTACGCATTAAGATTTAGAATTACAGGTGATGGGTAATAGGTAATGGGCTTATTTATCCTCTCCTGACTCCTGTACGGGCGAACGTTTGCCCCTCGCCCCTCCTGACTCCTAAACTTTTAGAACTCTTTAGAGCTTAACCGTGTCCACTTCTGCAAAACAATTTCCTATTTGGGGATTCTTCTTACTGGTGACAAACGGAATCTTGATGTTAGCCATCGTTTTGCTTGTCTTCCGGCAGCAAGCCCTCACGAATGAGTTAACAGCCAATCCTTCCCTACAACCAGTTAACTTCAACTCTGAAAGTAAATCCTTGATTCCAGAATTGGGACCTCGCCATAAACTGAATTATAAACAATGGCAAGATATCCTCAAACAAGAAGCTAAGGTAGCAGCCGAAAAATCACAAGAAAATTTAACTATACTAGCTGGAGATTCCCTGACTCTATGGTTTCCACCTGATTTACTACCAGAAGACAGAAACTGGCTAAATCAAGGAATATCTGGGGAAACAAGTCAAGGATTATTAAAAAGATTAGATTTTTTTGACAAAACTAAGCCAGAAATCATCCTAGTCATGATTGGTATCAATGATTTGATTCGTGGTACAGGAGATGGAGAAATTTTAGACAATCAACAACAAATAATTAGTTATTTACGCAGAAAACACCCAAACACCAAGATTTTTTTACAATCAATATTACCTCACGGCGCAGAAGAAGCCACTTGGGAAGGACGGGATAAACTTCTCGTTATTCCCAATAACCGCATCCGTAAGTTAAATCAAGAACTACAAAAAATAGCCGATCAACAAGGTATAGAATATCTCAACCTATACTCCTTGTTTAGCAATAAACAAGGTAATCTCCGGCGAGAATTTAGCACCGATGGTTTACACCTTAACCCCCAAGGTTACACCGTTTGGGGAACTGCCTTGCAAATTTATACCAAACCAAAAACAGTTAGTAACAAGCAAAATCCTGGACATAATAGAATCTAAAAGTTATGTCACCTCCTATCTTCTGGAAGGATTTTTCAGATTTTCTACCTCAATCGAGTCTTGGCAAGAGAAAATAAGAAATAGTGAATTTAGCAATCAAAACTCAATGGATACCAAAGCTTTTAAACGTAGCCTACAACATTCAGAAAATTACAACCGGAAAGGATTTGGGCATAAAGCCGAGGTGGCCACACAGTTACAATCTGAGTATCAAAGTAACTTAATCCAACAAATCCGCGATCGCAACTACACCTTCACACAAGGCAATGTTACCATCCGACTAGCCCAAGCATTTGGATTTTGTTGGGGTGTAGAGCGTGCAGTCGCCATGGCCTACGAAACCCGTAAGCATTTCCCCACGGAACGCATTTGGATCACCAATGAAATTATTCACAACCCCTCTGTGAATCAAAGAATGCAGGAAATGGATGTAAAATTTGTACCTGTAGAAGCAAACAACAAAGACTTTTCCGTTGTTGATCAAGGTGATGTAGTTATCCTCCCTGCCTTTGGTGCGAGTGTTCAAGAAATGCAGCTTTTACATGATAAAGGTTGTAAAATAGTTGACACAACTTGTCCCTGGGTTTCCAAAGTTTGGAACACAGTAGAAAAACACAAAAAAGGTGAATACACTTCAATTATTCACGGTAAGTACAAACATGAAGAAACCGTTGCCACCAGTTCCTTTGCAGGTAAATATCTAATTGTTGTGAATTTACAAGAAGCCGAATATGTGACTAACTATATTCTCAATGGTGGCAACCGTGAGGAATTTTTGACCAAGTTTGCTAAAGCTTTTTCTGCTGGATTTGATCCTGACAAAGATTTAGATAAAGTTGGCATTGCTAACCAGACAACCATGCTTAAAGATGACACCGAAAAAATCGGGAAACTCTTTGAGAAAACCATGATGCAGAAATATGGACCGATGGAATTAAATCAGCATTTTCAAAGTTTTAACACCATCTGCGATGCTACCCAAGAACGCCAAGATGCTATGTTAGAACTAGTAGAAGATCAGCTAGATTTAATGGTAGTAATTGGTGGTTTTAATTCTTCAAATACTACTCAACTACAACAGATTGCTTTTGATAGAAATATCCCTTCCTATCATATTGATAGTGTAGAGCGAATTTTATCCCGTAACGCCATTCAACATCGGCAATTAAACGGAGAATTAGTCATCTCAGAGGAATGGTTGCCATTAGGAGAAATAGTTATAGGCGTAACCTCTGGTGCTTCTACACCTGATAAAGTAGTCGAAGATATCATTGAGAAAATTTTTGCTCTCAAATCAGCTTCGTAATTTGTGATTTGTAATTCGTAATTTGTAATTCGTAAATTTAAAAAACATAGGATCAAGCTATGAGTGACTTTGATTGCCTATATTTTTGGTCATGGAACAATTACGAATTACGAATTCTAACCATGGAAAATAACAAAATATGAAAATTACTCAAACCCTTTTGTATCATTGCCTTGTGCCTGATTATTATCAAATTTTTAACGCCAATCTATCTACCAACTACTTGGCATTTTGGCAGATATTGAATTACTTAACTTGATATATTCCGTAAATTACCAAGATGTTTTTAATATTCATAGTGGAGACGGGTTTAACCCGTCTTTTTTATTTGTTATCAGATCATCCAATATCAGATTTTTGAATATTTGCATACATCCTTTGGGAAGATGCAGCCAAAAAACCATACAGGTTAAATTAGTGTGGGATGTTGTTATGCACTGGATTTATATTTAGGTTTGGTTAATCGCCAAACCTTTTTTATCTTGAGCCAGCAGGATTGATATTATATTCGTTAGGTTAGGCAACAAGTAAAAATTTATAAAACAACACCGATAGCTACTCAATCTCTTGACATCTAGACTGATTTAGCGGGGAACCAATGGTATTTTACCTGATCATGTTTGAGTAAGCTCTAAATAAAAAACTTTCTCAGATTTTCTACAAATACTGATGTATTTTCTAAATGAACATTATGACCAGCTTGATGAATTATTTGTATTTTAGCAGTTTCATTTATATGAGACATGACTTTATTAATGCGGATGAATTTTTCATCATATTCACCGACTAATAACAGCAAAGGTACTTGATTTTCTTTGAATTCATCCCACAAGGAAGATTGATATCCAGTACCCAAAAATTGTAGTGATTTACCCAGAAGTAGCGGATTATTTCCTAATCTATTTGCTAACATATTTTGATAACCTGGATGATTTTTGAGATTACCAAAAATTGCTTGATTGTACCAGTAATCTAAAAATAATTGAAACTCACCTGGATCAATCATTCTGATTAACTTGCGAGTGATTTGGTAATCTGTTTTAATCCGAGCTAATCTTTCAGCATTATTTTGTAATCCTGGTGATGCAGATTCTAGGATAACTTTAATAAATCTTTCCGGAAAATGTAAGGTGAGATAGAGTCCTAGTCTTCCTCCCATTGAATAACCTACTAAATAACACGTTTGAATTTCTAATTGGTCTAGTAAGTTAATGATACCTTGGGCGGTGTTTTCAATTTTATAGCATTCATCACCTGCTAAAACTTGAGTTTTACCATGTCCTGGTAAGTCTAGGGTCAAAAATGAAAAATCATTACCTAATAATTTGATGGGTTCATCGAATTCATATATATTTCCCATGAAACCATGTAAAAACAGAATTACTGGTTTATCTGGGTTGTTAACAAAAGAATAGTGAAAATCATAGGGTTGATATGATACGTCTACTGTTGATAAGTTCATGTATGTAAAATGAGTTTTGATGAGGATCTTAGTTTTTAAGATATTTTTAATCTATCTTAACTACAAGCAAAATCTAAGAATTTCATAATTAATTCTAGAAATTATTGCTTTCACCTCTTTTATTTTGGAAATCACCTATGGTGACTATTACTCGAACTAAGCTATATATAAATCTTATATTCTAGTTTGTATAACAAAATGATACTGATAGAATTAATGAACAAAAACTTTCTTAATTTTTCAATAAATTAGGATTATTAGAAAATACCACATAAGTTTAATTAAGTTTTGATAAAGTATGGCAAATTTGAGTGTTTTATCCGTAATTCTACGTCAACGTCGTCAAAAACTAGCAGAGTTAATTGATTTTCCTGCTGTTCTGTGGTCTGGAGGCAGTAATTCTCGGAACTTCCCCGCAAATACCTTTCCATTTCGTGCTAACAGTCATTTTCTCTATTTTGCGGGAATTCCCCTGCAAAACGCCGCCATTCGTCTGCAAGGGGGCAATCTGCAACTATTTATAGATGACCCTAAACCCAGTAGCGCCCTTTGGCATGGAGAAACCCCCAGTCGTGAAGAAATAGCGGCTAAAATCGGTGCGGATGATGCTAGACCCATGGCAGAATTAAATGATTTTATAGAAAATGTGGCCACTGTTCCGGTTCAAGATGCGGCTACTTGGACACAACAATCTCAATTATTAGATAGATGGATTTTACCGAAAAATCAACTTGAGGGGATTGATTTAGATTTAGCTAAGGCGATTATTTCTTTGCGTATAATCCACGATGAGATGGCATTGGCAGAATTACGTAAAGCTGCGGTAGTCAGTGTGGAAGCACATCAAGCGGGAATGGCTGCAACCAGGAAGGCAAAATTAGAAGCGGAAGTGCGTGCAGCCATGGAAGCAGTAATTATGGGTCAGAATATGACGACTGCTTATACCAGTATTGTGACTGTACACGGGGAAATTTTACATAATGGTCATTATTATCACTCTCTCCAACCAGGAGATTTATTATTAGCTGACGTGGGTGCGGAAACGGAGAGTGGTTGGGCGGCGGATATTACCCGGACTTGGCCTGTATCTGGGAAGTTTTCACCTACTCAGCGAGATATTTATGATCTTGTTTTAGCTGCCCATGATGCTTGTATTGAAAATATTTTCCCTGGTGTGGAATATGGGGATATTCATTTAATAGCAGCGATGGTAATTGCGGAAGGTTTAGTTGATTTGGGAATTTTGCGAGGAAAACCCGAAGACTTGGTAAAAATGGATCTTCATGCCTTATTTTTCCCCCACGGAATTGGCCATTTATTAGGTTTAGATGTCCATGATATGGAAGATTTAGGAGATTTGGCAGGATATGAGGAAGGTAGGAAAAGAAGCGATCGCTTTGGGTTAAGCTATTTACGGTTAAATCGTTCTTTAAAACCTGGAATGTTGGTGACAATTGAACCGGGATTTTATCAAGTTCCAGCAATTTTAAATAATCCTAAAACCCGTGATCAATATCAATATTTAGTTAACTGGGAACGTTTAGAACAGTTTGCAGATGTGCGGGGAATTAGAATTGAGAATGATGTGTTGGTGACAGAATCAGGGAGTGAGGTTTTAACTGCTGCTTTACCCACTCAAGCTGAGGAAATAGAAAATTTAGTTTAGAAATTATCAGTTAGGGGTTTAGCAAGGTTTGTAGTGAGGAATTTATTCTGATTTGAGGAGTCCTCACTACGCAATCATCTCAAGATTTTTGACATTACTTAATCTGCCTTGATTTATTCTCCTGCTTTTACATGACTTTTTCAGCCAGCCCTAATGAGGAATTTTCAGATAAAATTGATAATAACCAATCCAATAAAATAGATTAATGACAACTAATAAACCTGTACCTAAATAAGATTTTGTTTTGGGGAATAAAAAAACAGTTGCACCTAAAACTAATAAAATTTCTCCAAAGGCAGCAAGGTTTCCATAATGATTGACATCCCAATAGGAAACAGGACTAATAAAACGATAATTACTGAACGGGAAAAAATGACGATGTGCATCATTATTATGCACTGGTAAATCTAATAAAGAGTGCAATACCATACTGATAAAGCCAATTTTAATAATTTGCCAGTTAGCAAGATGGGAAATTAAAATACCCAGTAAAGCTAAAGGAATGGAATGAAAGATACTAACAATAAATTGCCAAAAAGGTTGATAATAAACCTCAGACCAAATTTGCTGTTCTGGTAAACGGTAAACAAACTTCATCAAAAAGTAGAACACAAATATGGGAACATCAGGAAGAACTGCACCGATGAGAATAGCTGGACTGGCTTGGTTGCGTAGTTGTTGATTGAAGATTACTAAATTGAGAATGGCATGACTGGGAGTATTCATTTTTCTTTCTTTGGCGCCAGATTGTTAGTTATACATTATTACTGAATTACTGAGGCATTATAAATGTTGAAATTACCAGATAATTTACCTAAGTTACCCGAAATTATTGATGATATGCCAAATATCTGTGGTTGGGAACAAGAAGTATTGACTGTAGTTAACCACGATGAACCTGTTTTTTTACCAACTACTAATCTGAAATTAGCAGATATTAATGCAGTATTTGCGATCGCTTTACATATGCACCAACCTACTATTCCAGCAGGAAATAATGGTTCATTGATCAGCAATTTGCAATATATGTTTGCACATCAGCAGGAAGGAGATAACCACAATGCTGCCCCTTTTGCTAATTGTTATAGTCGGATGGGAGACTTTATTCCTGAATTAGTTGCACAAGGTTGTAATCCCCGTGTGATGTTGGATTATTCTGGTAATCTTTTATGGGGACTGATACAAATGGGTAGAAGTGATATTATCAATAATCTCAAACGTATCACTTGCGATCCTACTTACCAGCCCTATGTAGAATGGTTGGGGACTATGTGGAGTCATGCTGTTATCCCTTCCACACCCATAGCAGATATTAAACTACACATTATCGCTTGGCAACATTATTTTGCCGCAATTTTTGGCTGGGAAGCATTAGCAAGGGTGAAAGGATTTTCCCCTCCAGAAATGCACTTACCAAACCATCCAGATACCTTATTTGCATTTATCAAAGCTTTGAAAGAATGTGGTTATCATTGGTTATTAGTCCAAGAACATACTGTAGAAACAATTAATGGTCAATCTTTAAATTATAAACATTTACCACATCGGTTAATCGCTCGCAATTCCCAAGGAGAAGAAATTAGTATTACTGCATTAATTAAAACCCAAGGTTCAGACACTAAATTAGTCGCCCAAATGCAACCATATTATGAAGCAAAAACTTTATCTAAACAAAAATTAGGTAATGTTGTCATACCGCCTATAGTTAGTCAAATAGGTGATGGTGAAAACGGTGGGGTGATGATGAATGAGTTTCCCAGCGGTTTCAAACAAGCTTGGGGGGATATGGTGCAAAATGGCGGGGGTAAAACTGGTGTTGTCGGTGTTTGCGGTACAGAATATTTAGAATTATTAGCAGCAGCAGGTTGTCAACCCGAAGACTTTCCCACCTGTCAAGCAGTTGGACAACATCAAATCTGGGCGCAAATTGCCGAAGATAATGATCAACCAGATGCTGTAGAAAATGCTATTCAAGAACTAAAAAAGAATCAACCCAATTTCCATATGGATGGGGGATCATGGACTAATCATATTAGTTGGGTGCAAGGATATGAAAATGTTTTATCTCCCATGTACAAATTGAGTAATTTATTTCATCATAAATTTGACGATTTATTATCTCATCAATCCCATGCAAATCTGACTCAACATAGTCAATACCGCCAACTTTTATTACATAATCTCCTATTACAAACTAGCTGTTTTCGCTATTGGGGACAAGGTATTTGGACAGATTATGCCCAGGAAATTTACCGAGGTGGAGAGCAATTACTTTGATTATTTGGCGTTGCTGATAGCCTGCGTTCAGCCATATTGAAGTATGAAATCAAAAAAATAAACAAATCAAACTTTTACTCTCTGCGACTCTGCGCCTCTGCGTGAAAAAAATCATACTCTGAATCAGCAATGCCAAATAATTTACCTTCTCACAACTACTTGAAAAGAATTCAAATATCCGACAATAGTTTTAGATAAATTTGCACGTTGTTTTTTAGAAACTATAGCCATGACTTGATATAATCTTCCTTCAGCTACATACATTCTATTGGTTGTTACTTTCCCTGATGAATCTACATATTGAATTTCCATGCCTGGATGACCATTAGAACTGCGAATATTTTTGGCACTAATTAAATTACTTTGAGTAACTTTTAAAGTATTTACCTTAGTATCATTCAATATTTTTTGAGGACTGGTCATTTTTGCGTAGCTGTAAGGAAATTCATTATATGTGACTAAATAGGCAACTTCCTGTTCTGGTGGTTGGGCTACAAATATTTCTAAATCTATTTCTCCCATCCGCGTTTTTTGGACTTGAGTATCTGTTTTTGGTCTTCCTGGCATTAAGACCTGAAAACTTTTATCGGGGGGAGTGAATACTTGCCATTTTGGTTGTACTACTTCCGATACAGGTGGTTTTTTGGGGGAGGATAGATGTTTTGCTTGTGTTGGTGCAGCCAAAATTAAGCCACTGCATAGTAAAGTAGCGGTGGTGAAAGGGAGTAAAAATTTGATAGTCATATTTGTAGCCTTCCCAGATAGAGAATTTACTGCTGATATTTATAACCTAGCGGCAGACAAAGCAGCACCTATTAATCCTACTTGTTGATTGAGAATTATGTGAACCGGTATTTCTTCTAGGAGAGAACGCATTCTGCCTTTTTGGGTAAAATTTAACATAAAGCTGCCATCTTCCATTAAAGGTAAAATTTTGGGGGCGATACCTCCAGCTATGTATAATCCACCATAGGGTAGGAGTTTTAGGGCTAAGTTACCGGCTTCTGCACCGTAAATTTCTATAAACAGTTGGATGGTTTGTTCGGAAAGGCGATCGCTTTTGGCTAAGGCTGCACTACCAATGGCTGCACCAGGATCAGCGGTTTTTTCGGCTCTACCGGCTTCTTGTTCCCAGGTTCTGATAATTTGGGCTATTTCTGGGTTTTCGCTGTCTATTTGGCGATCGCGTAAAAATTGATAAATGGATGTAATTCCTAAACCAGAAACTACCCGTTCTACAGAAACTCGCTGAATATCATGTCTATTTAACAGATATTTCAATAATTGAAATTCTAACTCATTGCGGGGCGCAAAGTCTGCGTGTCCACCTTCGGAGGGAAACACTTGATATTGGTGGCCTTGTTTAATTAAAAATCCTTGTCCTAAACCTGTTCCTGCACCAATTACAGCCATGGGTGCATCGCTTTGATGTTTACCAGTTTGTAATGTCAGTAAATCCTGTTTTGTTAACCCAAAAATACCATAACCAACGGCTGCAAAATCGTTAATCAGGGAAACAGCCGGGATGTTTAATTGTTGACATAATCTGGCTGTGTCTAAAAACCAGGCCAGGTTAGTTAATTTGGCGGTGTTGTTCACTACAGGCCCTGCGATCGCAAAACAGGCTTTTGCTGGTGTAGATGAATTGGCAGCGGCTAAAAATTTCTGTACTATTGGCACTAAATCAGGAAAATCTCCACTGCGGTAACTTTCCTCGTACAAGGTCTTTAAGGCAGAATTTTCGCCAGACTCCACCAGTCTTAAAATCGTTTTCGTGCCGCCGATATCTCCTGCTAATAGTAATGTCATAAAATTTATCAGTTAGTTAATTGCCGGGTAATTTGTCAATCCCTAAATTCAGAGATTTACACAAATCTTACTACTTCTTCTGTTGTCGTCAAATGAGAAGTATCTCCTTTTAGTTCTAGCAACCATTGGGATTCTTGACGCACAATTTTCACTAAAGAACATAATGTGGCTTTAACTTCATCTTTAGCTTGATCTCCGACAAATCCCATTGCTGCACCCAACACAGAAGCACCATGGGCGACTAAAAGAATATCATTTGGCCAGTATTCCGCAGCTAAACACCTAGCAGTTTGGGCAGAACGGTATCTCACTTGTTCGTGAGTTTCCGGATATTTAGCAGCTATCTGGGCTGTATAACCTGTATCTATTCTGGGAAATAATGCTTTTAATTCTGGGGTGGAGAGTCTTTCCGGTTCGTCTGTCATCCACTCTGGGTTTAACCATTCACTTAAACCAGTTTCTAGTCTAATGTCTAAATCTAATGCTTCGGCGACGGCGTTAGCTGTTTGTACTGTTCTTAAAAATGGAGAGGCAAAAATATGTTTGATGTTTTCTGTTTTTAGTCTTTGTGCTAATTGTTGTGCCTGGATAAACCCATCATCTGACAATGGTGGATCATAGCGTTTTTCGGCTGTGAGAAACCAGTCAGGGTTCACAAAATCAAGGCGGTTGGCGTGTCTGGCGATCCAAATTATTTGACTCATGGGAGAAATTATACAGATGTTAATGTAAAGAACTTTGACGAGTTCCCAATTTAATATACTCTTGCGTAGGACTAATGTTAATGCTGATTACGTATTTTTTCCATTTATTTGAGAGTTGGCATCTGTTTATCTTACCTGAGTTGATAGTGGTAGAGTATAGTTCCAAAAAACATAGACAAATATCTCATGCCTTTCATTATTTTTCTAATTTTATCTGACATTCCGCACTAAAAAATTATCCTGCCCACAACTTTTTTGAGAACGTCTTAAAATCTCTGCACTACAAATACTAGCTTTACCATCTTTGGAATAACAAAAAAATACTTCTTTGAGAAATCTACCAGAATCAGAACAATAGGGAGCAATACCATTAACTGTAAATTGTTTGTTAGAACTGATAAAGGCAGTTTTAAAATCTTGAATGGTAGTACGAAATGGTTTTTTTGGGACTTGATAAGCTGAAGGAATATTTAGAGAATGTTTTAAATTTCTACTTAATGTTAAATATTCTCTAGGTTTTTGACCTGTACAAGTTCCATGTTTTTTCCATTCATGATCAAAAAGTCGTTCATTGGGGAATAAACCTGTAAACTTTTGTTTCAGTAATGGGGGTAATTTTTCAGTGGAACAGTTAGCGGGATAACCTTTTTTGTATTGTGGCCAAAGTCCATGTAGCACAAAACCATATTTTTTTCCTATTCCGCATTGTTGTGTATCGCGTTTTCCATTTCTGGCACAATGATCAGGAGACCAGGATAATGTTAAAACATAAAAATCAAATTTACCAGGAGTATCGGGAGTCTGTGCGATCGCATGATCTGTTATTGGTACGGTAATTAGTAATAAGGAAGATGCAGCTACAAGATTTTTTATTGACAAATTCATAGCTAATTATTCTGATCCTAAAAGTCTTTTAAGTTACTATACTCTATTTATGCCATCAATAAAAGACCAATACACAGATCCCCTACTTATTTGGGAAGTTGAGGATCTCAATCCCTGAACAATGTAAACTACATTTACAGTAATTCAGGAGGACTAAATAAAGTTGGACAAGTTATTAAAAATATCAAACTTGATTGATATCTGCACAGAGAGGATCGGCCGTTGGACAAGTTGGTTAGTTTTGGTAATGGTGATTCTGGGTGTGTGGAATGTGACAGGTAGATACTTAAGTAGATTAATTGGTAACAATCTTACCTCTAACGCTTACATAGAATCCCAATGGTATATCTTTGATTTGGTTTTTCTCTTAGGTGCAGCTTACACCCTCAAACATAATGAACACGTGCGAGTAGATATATTTTATAGTAATTTATCTGGCAAAAAAAAGGCGATCGCCGACCTATTTGGGACAGTATTTTTTCTGATTCCATTTTGCATTATGGTAATTATTTTTTCTTGGGATGCCATTATCGCATCTTGGCAAACTTGGGAAATATCACCAGATCCCGGCGGTTTACCCCGCTACCCCATTAAAACTATGATCATTGTTTCCTTTGTCATGTTAATTATTCAAGGCATTTCCGAAGCGATTAAAAACATAGCTATCATCACCAACAGATTACCAGCGGAGGAAAACCATGACCTATGATTATGAATGGTTAGGGCCTGTGATGTTTATTGGGGCTTTAGTTTTATTATCTTTAGGTTATCCTGTCGCCTTTTCCCTGGGTGGTGTAGCCATTATCTTTGCTATTCTTGGCGTTACTTTGGATGTTTTTGATCCCATATTTCTCACAGCCATGCCGCAGCGGATATTTGGCATCATGGCCAATTATACCCTGTTAGCTATTCCCTACTTTATCTTTATGGGTTCAATGTTAGAGAAATCTGGCATTGCCGAAAGACTTTTAGAAACAATGGGAATTTTGTTAGGACGCTTGCGGGGTGGACTAGCTTTAGCAGTGGTGTTGGTAGGTGCATTATTAGCAGCAACTACAGGTGTGGTAGCGGCCACGGTGGTAGCGATGGGTTTAATTTCCTTACCGATTATGCTCCGCTATGGTTACAACAAACAACTAGCTACCGGTGTGATTGCTGCTTCCGGGACTTTGGGGCAAATTATCCCCCCTAGTGTGGTATTGGTGGTCTTAGCTGACCAGTTAGGAATATCTGTGGGTGACTTATTCATCGGGTCAGTTATTCCTGGTTTAATGATGACTGCGGCCTTTGCCCTTCATGTATTAATTGTTTCATTTATTAAACCTGAACTTGCCCCGGCTTTACCTCCAGAAGTAAGGAATATTGGCAGAAAAGCCTTAACTAAGCGGATTTTTCAGGTGATGTTACCACCACTGTTTTTGATTTTATTAGTTTTAGGAAGTATCTTTTTTGGCATTGCTACCCCCACAGAAGCCGGTGCGGTGGGATGTGCGGGTGCGATGATTTTAGCTGCTTTTAACGGTGAATTAAACTTAGCATCTCTGCGTCAAGTCTGTGATAACACTTTAAGAATTACCTCCATGGTAATTTTTATTCTCTTAGGTTCTACCGCTTTTAGTTTAGTATTTCGGGGTTTAGAAGGGGATCAATTTATGTTTGATATTCTTTCTAATTTACCTGGAGGTGAGGTAGGATTTTTAGCGATTAGCATGATCACAGTGTTGATATTAGGCTTTTTTATTGACTTCTTTGAAATCGCTTTTATCATTGTGCCTTTGTTTGTTCCCGTTGCCCAAACTTTAAATATTGATTTAGTTTGGTATGGGGTGATTTTGGGGGCAAATTTACAAACTTCTTTCCTTACTCCTCCCTTTGGTTTTGCTTTGTTTTATCTGCGCGGTGTTGCTCCTCCAGAGGTAACAACTGGGGATATTTATAAAGGGGTAATTCCGTTTATTTTATTGCAATTATTGGTGGTGATTTTGATTGTTATCTTCCCAGGAATTGTGAGTTTTCTACCTTCTTTGGGAGGTTAATAAAATTTTTAATTTTATATGATCGAGAACGAGAAAATCAACTAGGTTATGGCTTAAAAAGAGTGGCTAAAAACTCATTAAACAGATACCAGAAACAGAAGCCCTATTTAAAGAAGTTAATCGCATCAATCAGCAAGCGGATGATGACTCAACAAAATTGAGAATTTCTGTTTGGTTGAGAAAATTATCATACAGGAGTTAAACTTACACAACAAGCAATGGCGCAAATCGAAGAGCAGATTTACCGTTTATCAACTTTGAAAAAATGGTTCGTTGAAATCTTGTGTCGAAGTGACTGAAATTTTGGGTTATTTTTTGTTGTAACACTCTAATTTAAGATAAATACAATGTACGAACAAATTTCTCACTCATTGTTAAATTCAATACTGGATGATTTAAAGCCGGAAATTCGTCGGCAAGATTTACGGCATTTTTATACCCGTCTTGGAGCGAATTTTTACGCTATTCATTCGCTATTTTCTACTCTGTACGGGCATCGTGATGATTTTAAACTGCAAATGTTGCGGCTAGTTGAAACAATGGCGAAAGGCTACATTGATCGTTCTCCAGAGTTAGAGCGGTTGGATATTCAACGTGAGCAAGACCACAATTGGTTTTTGTCGCAAAAATGGGTAGGGATGGCGCTTTATTCCAACGGTTTTGCCGAAAACCTGGCAGATTTAGAAAATAAAATCGGCTATTTTCAAGAGCTAGGCATCAATATGGTGCATATTATGCCGATTTTGAGGTGTCCTAATGGTCAAAGTGATGGGGGCTATGCCATCAGTGATTTTAGGCAAATTGACGAGCGCGTTGGTGATTTAGAAGATATTCGCCAAATTTCTAAGGAGTTCAGAAAGCGTGATATTTTGCTGGTTCTGGACATTGTGCTTAATCATACTTCTGACGAACATGAATGGGCGCAAAAGGCGAAGATGGGCGATCGCAGTTTTCAAGATTACTACTATATTTTTGAAAACCGAGAAATCCCTGATCTGTTTGAGCAAACTATGCCAGAAGTTTTCCCTGAGACAGATCCGAGCAATTTTACTTGGAATGCTGAGATGGAAAAATGGGTGATGACGGTTTTCCATAATTATCAATGGGATTTAAATTACAGCAATCCCAGAGTTTTTATTGAAATGCTCGACATTATTATGTTTTGGGCAAATCAAGGCGTGGATGTTCTCCGACTCGATGCTGTAGCGTTTTTATGGAAAAAGATCGGTACTTCTTGCCAAAACGAGCGCAACGCACATTTAATTTTGCAGTTAATGAAAGATTGTTGTCAGGTGAGTGCGCCCGGTGTGTTGTTTATAGCTGAAGCAATCGTTGCTCCTGTGGAAGTAATTAAGTATTTCGGCGAAGATGCGATCGCCGCCAAAGAATGTGAGATTGCTTATAATGCTACTTTAATGGCTTTAATATGGGATGGAATCGCCACTAAAAACACTAAGCTACTCTACCAAGGCATCAAAAATTTGCCTAATAAATTAGAACGTGCTACTTGGCTAAACTATGTGCGTTGTCATGATGACATTGGTTTGGGTTTTGACGATAGTGATATTCGTGCAGCAGGTTATGAACCAAGAGCGCATAGAAAGTTTTTAGTTGATTACTTAAGCGGTCAGTTTGATGGATCTTCATCTAAGGGAATGGTGTTCATGCCTAATGAAGCTACGGGAGATGCGCGTATCTGTGGTTCACTAGCTTCTTTAGCGGGATTAGAGTCGGCGCTGGAAACTGCTGATGAGGATTTGATTGCCCTGGCAATTAATAGAATTTTATTAATGCACGCAATTATTCTATCTTTTGGAGGAATCCCTCTAATTTATAATGGTGATGCGATCGCTGTACTCAATGATTACAGCTATATTGATGACCCAAGCAAAAGTAATGACAATCGCTGGGTACACCGCCCTAAAATTAATTGGGAAAAAGCCGACTTACGCAAACAACAAGGCACATTAGAACACACAGTATTCAACGCTACAAAAAAAATGATTGCCATTCGTAAAGAAATCTCTGCGTTTGCTGATTTCAATAACCGCGAATTGGTACATCTAGACAATGAACACTTGGTATGTTTTGTTCGTTTCAATCATCAACGTCCATCAGAAAAAGTGCTAGTCATTGCCAACTTTGATGTAAATCCGCAAGACTTGGATTTGGAGTCACTTAGAACTATGGGCTTCAATATTTATAGTAATTTTGTTGATTTATATAGTGGTATGAAACCAGAGCAATCTGATAGTCGCATTACTGTACAAGGATATCAATTTTATTGGCTCACAGAGACATAAAAAGCTTCAATCGTTAGGAAAAAATCGGGGTCAAGCGCGGCATCAATTTTTTGCATGGCTTGATCTCGTTTCCAATCTCAGACTGGGAATGCCATCAAGAGGTTCTACCTCTACTTTAATATAAGGCAGAGCCTTTTTGATTTCATTCCCATAAAGAGTATGGGAACGAGAAAAACACACCCTACAATACGTAAACCTTTATATTGTTTTATTATACTCAAACCGGTTAGGAAACTTACTTATTCTTGACGGAAAAACTAGGTTCTAACCCTATCTTTGTTGATGGGGAGACCTTTGAAGAGGGGTTAAATTTTCAGCCATTAGCGAAAATTATGTGCGAAAATTGTCAACACAGGTGTGAGGAATTAAGATGACAGATAAAAATTGGCAAGATGAAGAATTATGGATTATCACTGCAAGTACATCAGAAAGTACCTCAAAGGACGGTATGAAAGGTGTGACAGGTGGTAATCCTTATATCAACCCTAGTAATATAGATACGGATAAAGAAATAAAAGATAGTCGCATCAAAGCCGGCACGTTAGCGGTGCAAATGTCCCAGTTTGTGGGAGTTGTGAACAATTTGTTTAGTCATGTGCAAAAACAGGTAAAACCCCAGTCTGAACTAGCACTGGATGAAATTACCCTCACTGTAGAAATTACTGGTGAAGGGGAAATTAAATTATTGGGTACTGGTGTTAAAGCTGCGGGTAAAGGTGCGATAGAGTTAAAATTTAAGCGTTCATCCCCAGAAAATCAAAACTAATCGCAAGATGGCGAAAAACTGCGCTGTTGTCATTGGCATTAACGAATATGACGAAATTCAAGCCCTTAACTATGCAAAAAGCGATGCCGAAAAGGTGCGAGATTATTTTTTACATGGTTTGGGTGTACATCCAGACCATTTATACTTCTTTTCCGATGACTCACCACGCAACAATGCTGGACGCAAAACCCAACCAACTTACGGTACATTACACAGTTTCTTAAATGATCGCTTTGCACAACCTTTTTTAGAACCTGGGGATACTCTGTGGTTTTATTTTAGCGGTCATGGAATGCCCCACGCAGGACGAGATTATCTCTTACCCATAGATGGCAACCCCCGCACTGTCCCCAATTTAGCTATCCCTATCAATTACATCACCGAACGTTTACGGGGTAGTGGTGCGGATAATATTGTATTGTTTATTGATGCCTGTCGTAGCACTGGTGAAAAAAGCGCAGGTTTAGGAATTGGAGAAGAAAAACAGCAAGGTGTAATTACCTTTTATTCCTGTAGTCCCAGTCAAGTTTCCTATGAAATTGAGGAAATTCAACAAGGGGCTTTTACTTATGTTTTACTTAATGGGTTGAAAATTCAAGGTGAAAGCAACTGTGCAACTGTTGAAAGACTATATAACCATCTCCGTCATCAAGTTCCCCAAGTCACCCTCAAACATAAAAATTATTCTCAGACTCCCTATGCAGCCATAGAACCAGCCACCAAGCTGCATTATATTTTATTACCTAAATTTGCTAACCAAAGTGATGTTGATGTTCTCAAAAAAGATGCCTTGAATGCTGAATTTGTAATCAAAGATTTTTCTCTTGCACGTCTATACTGGAGGCGCGTCATAGCAGCAGTAGGAGATGATGATGAAGCATTGGACGCAATTGTACGATTACGTAACCAGCAGTCTCAGCATCCTCCTGAAAAGACTGGAAACCCATCCCAACCAGGAATTAAACAACCAGCACCACCAAAAAACCTAGAAGTGATAGATTTAGGACAAGGCAAAACCCTGGAACTGGTACGCATACCAACAGGGAAGTTTACGATGGGAATGCCCCCGGAAGAACGCCAAATAGCCCTAGAAAATGCTGTTAAATACGGTTTGGATAAAGACAAAGTTGCAGAATACTTAGACTGGTCTACTCCACAGCATGAGGTGTATCTGCAAGAGTTCTGGATAGGGAAATATGCTGTTACCAATGCCCAATGGCAAGCCGTGATGAAAACTAAGCCATCTGAAAAATATGACAGCAAATTTCAGGGTGATATGCAGCCCGTGGTGGGGGTTTCCTGGCACGAAGCACGGGCATTTTGTGAAAAGCTATCTGAACAAACAAAACGGGCTGTGAGATTGCCCACAGAGGCAGAATGGGAATATGCCTGTCGTGCTGGAACAACTACACCCTTTGCCTTTGGCAACACTATCACAACAGATCAAGTCAACTATAACGGCAATTATCCTTATGCTGATACTCCCAAGGGTAAATATCGAGAATGTACTGGAAATGTGGATAGTTTCACCCCTAATGACTGGGGTTTATATCAAATGCACGGTAATGTCTGGGAATGGTGTTTGGATGAATTTCACGATAGCTATAGCGAAAAACCAGCGCGTTTAAAAAGCAATGGTAATGAAGTTTGGGGAGAATTAAATGTAAGTGAAGAAAATAATTTCGCTTATGTATGTCGGGGCGGTTCTTGGTACAACTATGCTATCAATTGCCGTTCGGCGACTCGTCACAGGATCCTCGCGCGTAATCGAGACAATGATCTCGGTTTTCGTGTTGTGTTCGGGTCTTCCTCGCCAGGACTTTCTTAGCCCTTTGCCCTCTTGCGCTTTTGCGCTTTGCTCTTTCTTTTCTACCCTTGCGAGCGCCAGCGAGCTAAATTTTTTTTTGATTATACATCTTCAAAAATGTAGAGACGTTCCATTTCAAAAATGTAGAGACGTTCCATGGAACGTCTCTACAAAGGGTTTTACGTTATCAAAAATCATTTGTTAAAGACTTGTAAACGATATCACTGATTAATATTCGGATGTTGTAAATTGAGGGTGGCTATCCTTGCTTATACTTCTTAGAATTTATGGCACATAGCTTGGGGTTGAGTTATTAAACGGGGCGGTTCTTGGTACAACAATGCTATCAATTGCCGTTCGGCGAATCGTAACAGGAACAACGCGCGTAATCAAGACAATAATCTCGGTTTTCGTGTTGTGTTCGGGTCTTCCTCGCCAGCACTCTCTACAGTCAGAGTTGATAGGAGGGATTCTATCGAGCGTACACCAGAGAGTCCAAACTCAAACCCAGTGATGTGGGTGACTATATCCGAATATAAAACCGAGCCAGTTAGCTTGGTAGGGAAACCGAAGACTTGACTGGCTCAATTAATCATAATATTAATAATAGTAGACGTTCCGGCGGAACGTCTCTACAAGGGTTTCAAACCACGCACTTCACACACCCTACAAACAAATATTGCTATGTTAATGATATTACTTCTCACCCATAACAAAATTACCATAACTTAATTCATTGATACGATTCCAGTTATAAATCTGTTCTCTAAACTTCTTCCACTGTTCATATAACTGTTTAAAAGTTGCATCTTTACTAGCATTTTCTTCATATATTTCAAAAGCATTTTTTTGAGCAGCTTGCATAATTTCTTGGCTATAAGGAGTTAATTTAGTGCCACCAGCTAACAACCTTGTTAATGCTTCTCCGTTCAAAGCATCATATTCATTTAACATATTCATATTGGCTTCAAAAGTAGCAGTTTTAAATATTTCCTGATATTCCTTGGGTAATTTATTCCAAGCATTCAAATTAACTAAAACATCTAAAGTTGGGCCTGGTTCCCACCAACCAGGATAATAATAAAATTGCGCGGCTTTGTTTAAACCTAATTTCTCATCATCATAGGGTCCCACCCACTCCGCTGCATCAATTGCACCTCTATCCAAAGCTAAATATATTTCTCCTCCGGGTAACACTTGCACGTTTACCCCTAAGCGAGACATTACTTCTCCTCCTAAACCGGGAATTCGCATTTTTAAGCCCTGAAGGTCAGCAACTGATTTAATTTCTTTTTTGAACCATCCTCCCATTTGTGTACCTGTGTTACCTGCGGGAAAGTTGATGATTTGAAAATCACTATAAATTTTTTGTATAGCTTCTAAACCGCCTCCATGATACAACCAGGCGTTTTGTTGTTGGGCGTTTAAACCAAAGGGTACGGTGGTAGCAAAAGCCAAAGCCGGGTTTTTACCTATGTAATAATAACTAGCTGTATGTCCACATTCTACAGTTCCAGATTGGACTGCATCTAAGACTTGCAAACCTGGTACTATTTCCCCTGCTGCAAAGGGGGTGATGGTAAAGCGGCCATCTGTCATTTCTTTAACTCGTTTGGCGATGGTTTCCGCACCGATGTAAGTTCCTAGAGTCTTTGTCCAGCTAGTAGTCATCCGCCATCTGACCCTGGGTAAACTACCTTGTGCGCTGGAGGATGTACTTTTTTTGGCACAAGCTGCGGTGAGTGCTGCGGTTGCGGTGGCGATCGCCCCTGTGTTAATAATTTGTCTACGCTTCATGGTTTTTGTTAATTTAATTTAAATATAGTTTTGGCGGACAAGATGTCCACCCCACAAGAGTTTTCTTAATGTATCAAGTTTTGAGATCAAAATATCAAAATTATATCTACTACTTCTGAGTAAAATTGCGTATCTGAGGATTTTTAATTGTCAAACTGTGCCATAAAACGTCTATCAATCCAATCTTTCCAATACCAAATTAGTCGCTGGGGTGGTAAAGTAAAATTCCCTCTGGTAGCTATTGCGCGTCCATCACCAGTACCAATTAAACTTAAATATTCTGTTTGTGGGTTGTAAGGTTTGAGTGGTTTATTTAAAATAATTCTTCGCAAATTTTCATACAGTGGTTTACCTTGACGTACCGCAAAAACACCAGCTTTTGGTAAGTGATAATTAATCATTGTCGCAATATCACCGGCTGCAAAAACATGAGGATGACTAATAGATTGTAAGTTATCATTAACTAAAATAAAACCTTTTTCATCTGTAGCAATTTCCGAATCTTTTACCCATTCTGCTGCTGATGCTTCTGTCACCCAAAATACTTGATTGGAATTAACAATTAACCCAGATTCAGATTTAATTACCAGTTGATTATCTTCTGTTTTGATAACTTGACAGACTGTTTCACTTAAATGTAATTTCACACCTTTATTAATTAAAATATCTTGCATAATTTGCCTGACAGATGGGTGATAATTGGGCATTAATTCCCCTGTTCTTTGCCATAAATGTAAATCTAATTGATGACATCCCAACTTTTGTAAACCTGCCAACATTGAAAATGCCAATTCCACACCTCCAGCACCACCACCAACAATACTAATACTCAGGGGTTTTTGGGGGTTTTTAGTAACTATTTCCTGTAATTTATACCAATGTTTTAAAAATTGTGGTACTGGTTTTGCCGGAATTGTATATTCTGCCGCACCTGATACAGACAATTTAGCCGGAGTGCTACCAATATCAATAGAGAGAAGATCAAAATCTATTACTTTTTTATTAGCACAAAATACTTTGTTATTTTTTAAATCCAGTTCAACAACGCTATCAAGACACAACTGAGCATTAGCAAATTTGCTTAAATTTTGCAAGTCAATATGGCATTGATAATAATTATAAAATCCGGCAATATGTCCGGGTAACATCCCAGAGTATGGCGTATACTGATCTGGAGTAATTAAGGTTAAATTTACTCCAACTAAAGGTTGATGTCCAAAGAGTTTTAACGTTATAGCATGACTATGACCGCCACCAATTAGCACTATATTTTTAGGTGTTGATGGGAAATTTTGCTGCATCTGTAAAATTAGGTAAATATTATCTAAATAATATCAGTAATTAAATAGCAGTATCATCATGATTCTGTTTGTGTGGTAATGAATAATGTAAGAATTCATAGATTCAGATATCGTCATCATATTAATACAAGATTATTTTAATTAGTAATATGTTAGTAGTCAAAATCATTCCTTGGATGCTGGAAATTAAAGATTTATTCCAAAATAATCAAATTAATTACCGTCATGAGCATCAATTAATGAAAGTTATAAACAGAGTAGAAAGTAATAACTTAGAAGCCAGCTTATCTGCTATTAATGAATTAGAGGACTTAGCAAAAAACAATCCACAATACCACTGGATAATCATGAATATGCTAAGTAATTTTATTAGAAAAAATGCAGTTAATCTAATTTCAGAAGAAGCACATCATCGGCAAATAATTCAAGCAGCAGTTACAGTAATTATCAACCGAGATATAAACAAAGATCCAGAAAATGAACAGATTGATTTAAGTCATACTGACTTACGAGGACTAAATTTAAAAAGTGCCAACTTAGAAAATACTAATCTTTATAAAGCTAATTTATCACAGGCAAATCTAGATAACGCTAATTTATCATTTGCTATCCTTAGTGCAGCTAACCTCAGCGGTGCTAACCTCAAGCGTGTTAACCTTTCAGGTGCTATTCTCAGTGCAGCTAACTTGAACGGGAGTAATCTTACTGGTGCTAATTTACATCGAGCTAATTTGTATTTAGCGAGTTTGAAAAATGCTGTTTTAAATGATGTAATTTTGGCAGGAGCAAATCTGAGAGAAGCTAATTTTAATTAGTTTACAGAATTAAGATATACTCAGTATCAGAATATTTTAATCCTAGCAAGTCAATTTTTTTACTCATCATTTTTTGATGCTTCTAAATTGAGAGACTTTTACGGACTTATGTCTCTTAAAAATGGCAATAAGCTAAGAAATGAGAGTTTTCGATACGTTATCAACTATTTTCTTAATATCCTCTGACAAAGGGTAAAAGATCAAGATTTTACCCTTAATCTTGTGTGTAAAAAAATTTTACATATCTTTTATATATCTAAATTTACAGCTAAATGCTATACTACTTTTTTTAATCATCTCAGTAATAACTGATTATTGTGAAGCATCTTTCTGGTATGTCTGCTAAAAAGACAGACAAAACTTTGTATTGGTTGATCACCATCATTGTTATTTTAGCTCTGTCCTTAATACTGATTGTCTTCGCATCTACTAATATTGAGAAGTTATCACTTCAACAGCAAATATCCAATAAACATCAACTATTAACTACTACGGGCATAGTTTTTCTAGGTGTAGCGGTGATCATTCATGTTTATTATACAGCTAAACGAACTCAAGCAATAGAAAAAAATGCCATTACAGCAGAAAAAAATCTAGCAGTTAATATTGAAAATACCAAACTCACCCAAGAAAGACTAATTACAGAACGTTTTATTGGTGGTATTGCTCAGTTAGGACATGATAAGGTAGAAACCCGCATTGGGGCAATTTATGCCTTAGAAAGAATTGCTCAAGATTTCCCTCAAGAACATTGGACAATTATGCAAGTTCTCACTGCATTTGTCCGCGAAAATGCACCTATACAAATAGAGAGAAAAATTCAAAAACCGGAGGATTTTACAGCGATTGATTTTGGTAAAAATCGGGAACGGGTACGTCGTCAACAGCAAGGAAATTATGTTTTATCATTAGAATATTTTCAACTGCGGACAGATATTCAAGCCGCTTTAACTGCGATTGGTAGACGCAATTTTCATCAAGATCGAGAAAACCAAAAGTTAGATTTACGTAATACTGATATCAGAAAAGTAGATTTAGCAGGTGCTAAATTACAAGGTGTAGATTTAAGGGGTTCTGATTTATCTGGAGCAGATTTGCGCTCAGTAGATTTTAGCGGAGCAAATTTAGAAAGTGCTAAGTTTATTTCTGCAATTCTCTATGAAGCTAACTTATTTAAGGCTAATTTACGAGGAGCTAATTTAAGTCGAGCTAATCTTAATTTGGCTAATTTATATGGTGTGAATTTGCGCTCAGGTAATTTATTTGGTGCAAGTTTACGTTCAGCTAATTTACAAACTGCTAACTTGTATAAAGCGAATTTAAAACAAGTAATTCTCAAAGCGGCTGATCTTTCTGGTGCTAAGTTATTTCTGGTTAATTTACAAGGGGCAAAATTAGGGAAAACAAAGTTACGTTTTGCTGGTTTAATTGCTGCCAATTTACAAGGTGCAAATCTCAATGGTGCAAATCTCCAAGGTGCTAATTTGAATGCTGCTAAATTACAAAAGGCAGATATTTATTTTGCTAATCTGAGTGAAGCTAGTTTAACAGAAGCTGATTTGCGTGACGCTAATTTAGTTGGTGCTAATCTTTCTGGTGCAACTCTGGAAGAAGCTGATCTTTCCAGTGCAAACCTCATGGGTGCTAATTTATCTGGTGCTGATTTAGGTGATGTGAAACTCATGGGGGCAATTTTAACAGGGGTAAAAAACCTTGATTCTGAACAAATAATTACGGCTTTGGGTGATTGTAACACCCGCCTCCCTGATTACCTAGAAGTACCAGCTAACTGGCTCGAATCTGAGTAAATACCTAAAATTTACTCTTTCATAAATTGGGTGCATTCTACTTTGTTATGGTTTGATAATTATTTGAAAATTATGATTATTTCCTCACATAAAAATATTAATTAAGTTAATAAATCCTGACTTGATAAATGTCATCATTTCTAGTTTTTAAATTCTTCAATTAGTAATCAAATTAGCTTTTTATAAATATCAATTTATAGTATTTTCATTGTAAGGGGAATAAGTGAAAATTTCTATGATGCAGCTTCAAGCTTTTATATGACAGAGTTTGTGTATTTTAGAGTACGAAAGAAGAAAAAATTATTATTTTTTAGGATAAAAGTATGATCAAATTTGATATTGCCGAAACTTTGAACTCCTCAAATCAACTCAATATTGCACCTACAGATTCCATTAATTCTTTTCAGACAGCGGTGGATAGTAGTTTAAGTTTTAAAAATCATAGCAGCTTACCATCAGATGCAAAAGAAGAACCTATTTTTAACACTAATAGCTACAATTTCAACAATGGTTATGGTTTAGTAAATGCCGGAAAAGCAGTCAGTACAGTAACAGGTGAAAGTCCTTATGTAGATGCTCCTCCATTGGGTGGAAATAATTGGGGTGCGGATTTAGTAAAAGCTCCCACTGCTTGGCAAAATGGATATACAGGACAGGGAATTATCGTTGCTGTTTTAGATACTGGAGTTGACTATAATCACAACGATTTAAATAGTAATATCTGGATTAATACAAAAGAGATTGCAGGTAATGGGATTGATGATGATGGTAATGGTTTTGTTGACGATGTGAGAGGTTGGAACTTTGATGGTAATAATAATAATGTTTTAGATGATGAAAGTCATGGAACTCATGTGGCTGGAACTATTGCTGCTAAAAATGATGGCAATGGTGTGACAGGTATTGCTTATAATTCTCAAATTATGGCAGTGAAAGTATTAGATGAAAATGGTTCAGGTTCTTACTCAAATATCGCTAATGGTGTTCGTTACGCTGTAGATAATGGTGCTAATGTTATTAACCTGAGTTTAGGTGGTAACTCTGGTAATAATACCCTCAAATCAGCCATTGAATATGCCAGTAATAAGGGTGTAATTGTAGTTATGGCAGCAGGTAATGAGGGAGCTTCTCAACCATCTTATCCTGCTCGTTATGCGAATGATTTCGGTATTGCTGTAGGTGCAGTTAATCAAAGTAATCAATTCACAGATTTTTCTAACCGTTCTGGTTCTCAAGAAATCAAATATGTCACCGCACCAGGTGAAGATATTTACTCTACAGTTCCTAATAATAAATATGCCACTTATAGCGGTACTTCCATGGCTGCTCCCCATGTTGCTGGGGTAGTGGCATTGATGCTAAGTGCTAATCCTAATTTAACAGATAGCCAAGTGCGGGATATAATTGTTAACACATCTGAAAACACTACAAACCCTCAACAACCTCAACAACCTAATCAACCTTCCAATCCTTCACCTTCTCCGTTTCCATTTCCATTTCCGATTGATTTATTACCTTTTGGTTTAATTAATATAGGTGCAATTTTGCCGAATATTGGCGCAGGATTTCCTGATATTGGTTCAGGTTTTCCTATCGGTTTTGACACACAATCAAATATGCAATTACCACCAATTGTTATTTCTGTTGGTGAGAATAATTTAGGGTTGAAATTTGGTGGTATTGAAACTAAAACGCCGCAGATAGAAAATTTCAGTTATTACAGTGGTAGTGATGAGATGTGGGAGTTGCGTTATTATGATAGTAATGTCAATAATTCTTTAGTTAAAGAAGAAATAGAAAAATATGATGCTGATAGATTTTTGTAAAATATAATTTAATAATTTAAAAAATTAACCCCCAACTTTTGGATATTGGAGGTTAAGAAAGATTGATTTAATTATTTGAATTTAGCTACAGCACCTTCAAACGCCGTATTTAATTCTTTCCACGCCTTCTCAAAGCCATTTTGTACTTCTTCCCACGCTTCTTCACCAGCTTTTTGTAATTCTTCTAATTTAGCTTGAGCAGCGTCACGTTTGGAGTAGATTTCTTCCAGTTTATTGTTATACTCAATCGCTGTATCTGCTTTAGCTTGGCTGGCTTTGGCTTTCAATTCTTCAATTTGAGCGTTGAATTTATCTAGTTGTGCTTTGACTTTATCTTGATATACTTGTTTGTCAATATTCTGTACTGTCATAGGCGTACCTCCGGTAATCACATCAATTCACACTTTATCAATGATGTGTTTTTCATTTGTTAATTACAATTTTAGCAATTTTGATATGTTCATAAATCGGCCGCTGGTTATAAAAATACTGGATAGATTTTCATTAATTTCTATCTGTGGGTAGAAGATATGGATAAATGGCTCATTGTTCAGATTTAACTCCCACTATCCAGCACAATTTAGCCATACTCCATCAATTACAAGGGCATTATACAGAAGCGGAAACTTTATTTCAAGAAGTATTAGAAATTAAGCGAGATAAGTGTGGAAAAGATCATCCCTCATTTGCTCATACTCTGAATGCTCTGAGAATTATATGAGTTACAAGAAAAGTACAAAGATGCTGAAGATAACTATTGCCAAGCTTTAGAAATTTATAAACGATTTTACCGTGAAGGTCATTCCAGAATTGTCAGGGTTAGTAAAAATTTGGCAGGTCTTCGTGATAAACTCACCTGACACAACTCGAAAATAATTTTTCACCAAACCTTAGTTGATATAACCTTTCTTACCTCACAGAAAAAGCCTCATTAAATCTGCGGGTAATTGGCTCAACAATAAAGGTCAAAACCGATTTCTTCCTGGTCACAATCTCCGCATTTGCAGACATCCCCGGCGTAAATTCTACTTTTTTACCTCGTAAATTCATAGAATGCTGATTTAATTTAATTCGTGTCGGAAAAACTAAACCTAACTTTTCATCAATAACTGCATTGGGACTAATATTAATAACCTCACCATCCACAACACCAAATTCTTGAAAAGGAAAAGTTGCTAATTTCACCTTGGCTTTCATTCCCTGACGAATAAAACCAATATCTCGATTCAGAACTTTAACTTCTAACAGCATTTCCTCCCCTTCAGGAACAATTGAAAGTAATTCTTCCCCAGACTGTACGGGACCTTTGGTAGCTTCAATTTTATAAATTGTTCCGGCGACGGGTGCTTTAATTGTTTCTCCGTCTTTTTGTTTTTTTGCCTGTTCTAACTGTCCAGCAACATTGGTTAATTCTTCTTTACGTCTATTAATTTGTGTTAAAATTTCACTGCGTCTTTCTGACTCTAATCTCAAAGCTTGATTTTTTGCAGCTTGATAGGTTTGTTCGGCTTGACTAATTTCCTGTTGTTGAGCAGCAATATCTTTTTCTAAAGATGTCATTCTATCTTTTGTTTCTGTAATTCTATTTTCAGAGTTGGTAACTTCATTTGTAGCTCTAATAATTTCTGTTTTTGCTCGATTTAATCTTTCCTGTGCCTCCAAATAATCAACTCTGGGAACTGCACCAGGAGTTAACAAAGTTCTCAGATTTTCTTCTCTTGTTTGGGCAATTTTTAAACTATCTTCAAATTTGTCACTGATGTCTTTAGCATTGACTAAATTAGTTTGAGCATTAATTACACTTGTTTGAGAATTAGCTAAATTTTCTTGTAAGCGAGTTAAGCGAATTTTTGCTTGTTTGATAATTGAAAGTTGTCGTTGTGCTTCTGCTTCTGCTGCTGCTTGTTTGGCTTGATAATCTAATAACCGGGAATTTAATAACTCATCTTGTAATTTTGTCCCCGCAATTTTCCCCCCAGTTCTTTCAGCTTGTAATCTTTGTAAATCTTCCTCAATTAATTTACTAGCTTTAGCTAATCTGTTAACATCGGTTTGTTGTAAATTAGAGTCTCTTTCTATTAAAATCTGATCTTTGGTGACGCGATCGCCTTCTTGAACTTTTACTGATAAAATAGAACCATTACCTAATGATGTCACCGGTCTAACTTGAGTTGCAGCTATTAATTCTCCCGGTGCTGTAGCTACTTCATCAACTTTAGAAAAATGCGCCCAGGATATTGCCCCAAAGACAATTAAACTAATAGTTCCTGCTAATAATCTTGTATAAAGTGGTGGTAATTCCTGTACAGCTTTACCCAATTCATAGGATAAATGTTCTTCTGGTTTAGCAAATTTTTCTTTAGTTTGACGTGCTTGAACAGCATTTGCAGAGAGAGAATATTTCATATATTTAGTAATCGCTAATGGGTAATAGGTTATTTATCATATCAATCACCAAATTCAAATCTAAATAAGAGTATAAAAAGTTCTCTCAAGTTGACAATTGCTAGTGATAAATCATTAACAATTAAAGAGTCTACAACTATTTTTGTTAAATTATCGGTACTAATCATAGATGTGTGTTTTTTAGTTTACCGATGAGCAGATACAAACCCGTTTTTAAAAACATTACGCCAATAGTCCCAGGTTTGATACTAATCCAAATCAACAGAAAATATTGTTATCTAAGCCACTACTTTGCAGATATTTTTCTACCGCTCGTTTCGCTTTAAATAAAGGAGCATCTTTATATCCCACATTCCGCACCTAAAACGGAGATAAATACAAAATGCTCAACCCCCTGAATTTTAGCCTAATCAATCAGTTCAATTCAAGTGCAATTTTTCCCAAAAATAAAAAAATAAACGTTTATATTTAATTATGTGATCCCATGATCAAATTTTCAGTGTGTAAATTTCATCTTGGTGCTTTACGCCAACCATTTGCTACGGCTTCTGATTCTGTACAAAACCATTTCTCTCCTTTTGTTGGATTAATTACTGTGGATTCATAATCCTCTGCGCCAGGAACGTGATACCATCGTCTCCCTGTATTAATGGAAATATTACCTTTAATTTTGCAACCTGGTTTTATAAAGGAGTTGATGAGAGATGGAGAACGGCTACCTTGAAACTCAATTGCCAAAACAACAAAGATGATAGCAATAGGAAGACCAATAATCTTTTTCATTAAACTCTGTTTTTTAAATCTTTTTTGTTGTCTTACTGGTAGAGGTGCAACTCCCTCAATTGAAGCTTTAGTAGCACGAATTTTTCCATCTGGGGTTGTTGTTAATTCGTAAATAATTGTATCACCAACTTTTGGGCGACGACTAGCCACCTTTATGTCACTGATATGAATAAAAATATCTGTACTTCCATCTCTAGATTTTATAAATCCAAAACCCCTATCATCTTTCCATCGTGTAAGTACGCCCTTACGCATAATAGTTATTAAAAACAACTTCACTTTATAGTAACTATAATAACGTAAGTTTGTATAAACTATAATTAACTAAAATTCTACAATCACCGGCGCATGATCACTAGGTTTTTCTAACTTCCTGGGTTCAATATCAATAATGCAACTTTGAGCGCGTTCATAAACCACAGGTGTTAAATAATGATGGTCTATTCTCCAGCCTAAATTTCTCTTAAAAGCCGCAGTTCGATAATCCCACCAGCTATAATTTCCCCCTTCATTATTAAACTTTCTAAAAGCATCAGCAAAACCTAAACTTAATATATCCCGTAAAGCTTGACGTTCTGACTCAGATGCCATGATGTGATTTTCTATTTTTACTTTGTCATTAATATCAATATCTTCCAAAGCAATATTAAAATCCCCACACATACAAATTTCTGGATTTGATAATAATAAAGTTTGTAAATATTCCCGTAAAACCTTTAACCAACCCAGTTTATATTCATATTTTTCACTGCCTATTGCTGAACCATTAGGAACATAAAGATTAACAATTCTGACTCCATCAATTACACCGCTAATCACTCGCTTTTGTTCATCCCATTGTGGGTCTAAATCTGGTAAAACCGCCGTGAAACCCATACTTACATCTTCCAGCGGTTGACGGCTAATCAGTGCCACACCGTTATAAGCTTTCTGTCCGTAAATATAAGGATAATATCCTAGTTCTGTGAATGGATTTAGGGGAAAATCCTTATCTATCACCTTTGTTTCCTGCAAACACAAAACATCAACAGAATTTTCACCTAACCAGTTAATTACCTGTTCTAAACGAGTCCGAATTGAATTGACATTCCAAGTAGCTATTTTCATGATTGATTTATCAGTATGACAACAAATTAAGAAATATAAAAGATGTTATTTTTTGTCCTAGCTCCCATTTCTACAAAAATAGGCTATAAATAATTGATCCCTGTTACAAATCCGTATTCACAATTACAAAATTATGTAAACAAATTATGCAAACCAAAAAATGTGAGTTATGCTACAAAACATTTTAATTGAAAATGATCCCCAAGATAGATGAAAATACTAAATACTCAGTTGTAAGTTTGTAATGGCCTTACTTATTGGCTATTACCTTTACTGATATATCAGACTATGTGAGTCAGGTTAATAGTCCAGTCATTCAAAATTACAGCCTTGCTAGTAAAAAAAAGTTAACTTAGATTTAAGAAAATTCAGTTATCATGATTTGTTCTCACACAATAATGACAAGAAAGATAATAGTTAATCTTCAAGCAATAAATCAATATCCACAAACATTCAAGCACAACATTTAATAACTGTAAGGCATAGCATCCAATTTCTGTCACGAAACAGAATAATTAGCAGTTTTACAGATAAATCCATGAAAGTTTCATCAAAATTTTTTTTGCCTGATTATAACAAACCAACTTTTTTAGGAGGACATTGCTATGAATCAAAGAACCAACACCTGCCCATGCTGCGGTGGTTCAATCTTGCGTCATATTCGTCATGGTGAACTATATTGGTTTTGCTTATCTTGCCGGCAAGAAGTACCATTATTAACTATTAACCGTTTATCCAATCACATAGAAACTCGTAACACAAGTGTAGTAACTCATCCTGTAGTTAATACTGTAGAGTAATACAGGTGCTTGTCAAAAATATACAAATATTAAGTAGTCAGGTTGATTCCGTAGCAATTCTGCTGATGCGAAGTTTTGTGGTCAAAAGTTGTACCTTATGCAATGCCGCCTGAAATATTTTGTATGGACAGAGCATAGATAAAATAATCAATAAATCAATTAAGTAATTATAAAGCAATAATAAGCATATAATTATACAATAATTTATATTATTGTAGTTATTTCCTATTCACAAAAATATTGATATTTAATACCCGTAATCTTTTACTGTTAACTGGTAACTGTTCATTTCCCGTGTATCTGGATATGATAGAAAAGTAGATAAAACTTAAAAAATATTCACAGAATGCTAATTGAATCCTCTGGCTTGCCAAAAGTCAAAGACTCAGTAAGCAAAAGAATTCTCTTAGGTAACGAGCCTACGCCAGAATTAATTGCCATACTTGCAGTCTACTTCGTCCAAGGCATATTAGGGTTAGCACGTCTAGCCGTTAGCTTTTTCCTCAAAGATGAGTTACATCTAACTCCAGTGGAGGTATCAGCCTTATTGGGGGTAGTTGCCCTCCCTTGGATGATAAAACCCCTATTTGGTTTTATTTCCGATGGTTTGCCCATTTTCGGCTACCGTCGTCGCCCCTATTTAGTGTTATCGGGGATACTAGGGGCTGTTGCATGGGTAGGTATGGGAACAATAGTTGATAGTAGTTTAACAGCTACAATTGCGATCGCCTTATCTTCTTTTTCCGTTGCTTTCAGTGATGTCATTGTTGACTCCCTCGTGGTCGAACGTGCCAGAGTAGAAAGTCAAGCCAAAGCAGGTTCATTACAATCTCTATGTTGGGGTGCTACCGCCGTTGGTGGTTTAATTACAGCCTATTTTAGTGGCTTACTTTTACAATATTTCAGCACTCGTATAGTATTTTTAGTAACGGCTGTATTTCCGTTAATTGTCTCCTTCGTAGCTTGGTTAATTGCAGAAATACCCATTAACAAAGAAACACCAAAAACCGATCAAAATCATCCACTCACCATTCCTAAACAACTTAAACAACTACGCCAAGCCTTCACCCAAAAAGCTATTTGGATACCCACAGCCTTTATATTTATTTGGCAATCTACCCCCAGTGGAGAAGCAGCATATTTCTACTTTTTTACTAATGAATTGCACTTTCAACCAGAATTTTTAGGTAGAGTTCATTTAGTTACAAGTTTAGCTTCATTAATTGGGATTTGGATTTTTCAACGTTTCCTCAAAGCCGTACCATTTCGGGTAATTTGTGGTTGGAGCATCGTCATTTCCGCAGCATTAAGAATGACAATGTTAGTGTTAGTAACACACACCAACAGAGCATTAGGAATAGATGATGAATGGTTCAGTTTAGGTGACAGTTTAATTCTTGCCGTCATGGGACAAATTGCCTTCATGCCCATTATGGTCTTAGCAGCCAGAATTTGTCCATTGGGAATAGAAGCCACATTGTTTGCACTCCTGATGTCAATCTTCAACTTAGGGGGGGCTATTTCTAAAGAATTTGGGGCAATAGTTATGCACTGGTTAGGTATTACAGAAACCAACTTTGATAGCCTCTGGTTATTAGTAATCATCACTAACCTAATAGCTGTTATTCCCATATTATTTATCAACTTCTTGCCTACAGAAGAAACAGAAACAATTACCTCTGCCGATACTTCAATTGTTTGATTTTGACCTCACAAAAATAACATACAGCAGATTGCATTCTTATGAGGTACAAATTATAATAATGAAACTCTTGTGGGGTGGGCATCTTGCCCGCCAATAGTGTACCTCATGACGGAAAGTGCTGTAGCTTTTTTAAAACAATAAAAATCTGAAAAATATGCAGACTGTAGATAATCAAGACAATCTCTCTTTAGAAAAATCCTATAGCCAAAAAGATTGGCAAGGTGGATATGAATCTCTGAACCAAGAATATGATTATTGGATTGATGAAATAGAAGGACAAATACCCTTAGAATTACAAGGTACACTATTTAGAAACGGTCCCGGTTTACTAGATGTAAATGGACAAAGATTACATCACCCCTTTGATGGAGACGGAATGATTAGCCGGATTACATTTACCAATGGTCGCGCTCATTTCCGTAACCGATTTGTAGAAACTGAAGGTTATTTAACAGAAAAAAAAGCAGGTAAAATTCTCTATCGAGGCGTATTTGGTACACAAAAACCAGGCGGTTGGTTAGCTAATATCTTCGATTTTAAAATCAAACACATCGCTAATACAAATGTTATCTATTGGGGTAACAAACTATTAGCACTATGGGAAGCAGCAGAACCCTATTTATTAAATCCCCAAACTTTAGAAACATTAGGAAATGAATATTTCAATGGTGTTTTATCCACAGGTGAAGCATTTAGCGCCCATCCCCGCATAGACCCCAATGCTAAATTAGTGAACTTTGCTATTAAACCGGGTCCAACAACCACAATTAATATTTTTGAATTGAATACTAACGGGGAAATCATCAGCAAACAAAATCATAGTGTTCCTGGTTTTTGCTTCATTCATGATTTTGTTATCACCGAAAATTACTGTATCTTCTTTCAAAATCCTGTTAAGTTTAATCCCCTACCCTTTGCTTTAGGAATAGCTAGTGCTGGACAATGTATTAAAGTCCAAAAAAATCAACCCACAAAAATCATTCTTATTCCTCGTACAAACAGCCAAACTGCTGAAAATGAGGTAAAAGTTTTAGAAACAAAAGCAGGTTTTATTTTCCATCATGTGAATGCTTTTGAAGTCGGAAATGAGATTGTTGTTGACTCAATTTGCTATAATTCCTTAACCGAGGTTGAAGCTAATAGTGATTATCGAGAAAGCAAATTTGAAGCTAACGCACCTGGTCAACTTTGGCGATTTAATCTACATTTATCAGAAAATAAAGTAGAAAATCAGTTAATAGATAATCGTGCTTGTGAGTTTCCTGTAATTCATCCCAATAATGTAGGTAAACCCTATCGTTATTTATATAGTGCTGCTACACATAACCCTAGTGGAAATGCACCTTTACAAGCAATTTGGAAAGTTGATATAACATCAGATACAAGAGAAATTTGGAGCGCAGCACCCTGTGGTTTTGTTGGTGAACCAATTTTTATTCCTCGTCCCAATTCTGAAAAAGAAGATGAAGGTTGGGTAATAACTTTAGTTTATGATGCTGAACATCATCGTACAGATGTAGTGATTTTAGATGCTCAAAACATTCAACAAGGTGCAATAGCAAAACTACATTTAAAACATCATATTCCTTACGGTTTACATGGGAGTTTTACCTCAGAAACATTTATCTAAATAAAGTAGGTTGGGTTAAGCGATAGCACAACCCAACTTTTAAATAATTTCAAACTAATTCTGATTAATAGAACGGAAAACCACCTTTAAACCATCACGAGGTTTAGGTGTGGGTATCATTTTTAAATCTAAATTTTGTCCTGGTAAAAGTTCCCATTCATAACCACGTAACAAAAAAGTAGCTAATATTTTCATTTCCAACTTAGCAAATTCTTTTCCTAGACATTCTCTCATTCCACCTCCAAAACTTACATAACTAAAAGGTTTAGATTTATCCTCTTTTCTCTCTATACTAAATCTTTCCGGATCAAATTTTTGAGCATCTTTATAGATAGTTTCATCTTGATTAGTTTTACCAACTTCATATAAAATACTCCAACCTTGAGGAAGTTGATAACCGTTAAATTCACAAGTTTGAATTACTTCCCGAAACCCACCAAAAACAGGGGGAATAAATCGCAGGACTTCTTTAAGAATTTGATCTAAATAAGTCATTTCTTTGAGATGTACAGATGTAAGCATATCTGTACAAATTATTTTTTCTTGTTCCTTCCTTGCTGCTGCTAAAATTTCCGGGTTTTGAGCTAACAGTAAACAAAAAGAAGAAAGTGCAGAAGTTAAGGCTTCATGTCCAGCAAAAAGTAAATTTAAAATTTGGTCTTTGAGTTCATCTACACTCAAACTACTACCATCTTCATCTTTTGCATTCAAGAATAAACCTAAAGCATCCTGTTCTGAACTTGGTTGTTTTTGACGTTGTAAAATAATATTCTCAATCTTTAGTAATAACTGCTCTCTGCTTTTTAAAGCTTTACTAAACTTAGTCCCAGGTAACCGAATAGGAAGAGTAAATAATCCCTGAAACCACTCTTCAAATAATTCAGCAAAATGAGGATCATTAGTAGTATCTGTTCCTACTAATAATTTACAAGCTACATGAAAGGTGTATTTTCTTATTTCAGGATACCAAGTTAATTGACCTAAATTTTCCCATTTCTGTAAATAGCTATTAGTAATTTCTACTATTGATGGAATATAACTTGCTAAAGCTCGTGGTTGAAAAGCTTGGGATAATAATTTGCGTCTGCTTTGATGAATGCTACCTGTTTGTATTGATACAGAAGCAGGACCTAGTAAAGTGGAAAAACTTTCCGGCCATTTACCCACAAAATTATTATTTTCAGTGCTAAAAATAAAGCGATTTGCCTCTGCTCCTATCATTATAATTGTAGGAGAACCAAATAGATTAGTTTTAAAAACATTACCATATTTTTTCTGTCGGTTTTCAGCAAAATTTGGATCATTCAAAAAACTAATTGTTTCACCAATAATTGGTAACCCAAGGTTTCCAGGAGGTAGAGGTAACTTGTTTTCTTTTTTGTGAATATTTATCATATTTGTCTATTTTGGTAAATAGTGATTTATGACTCTAAGATTTTATCATATTTACAGAGTGAATATTTTCTGGATATTGGGACTGGATATTAGGATTATATTTACTAGGGAATATCCTGATTTTGAGCTAACAGTAAACTTTCTAATTCTTGAATCCTATCAATTAGTTTTTGATAGCTACTTGCAGAAAGAATGACATGACTAGGACGTGATTGTTTGGTAAGTAAAACAGGTTCAATGGCAGCTTGATCAAAAACCTCACCGTGTTTATTTCGAGCATCTGTAAGAGTGTAAGTTTGCATAATATGACTATTCTGACTATTTTGACTAGACCTTAACATAACTTCAAATAAAGTGCAAATTTGAGAGTATCTAGAACTCGCATCATATTTTTAAACATAAAATTGTAACGAAAACTACAAAATTGCCATTAATTTTTAAACTTGGGGTAAACTAAGCATATCCGGTTCACCTAAATACCGTGATGAGGAGTAAATGTGATGGTTACAACCTCTCGTCCAGTGTGGGAAAATCATTCCCCAGCGCATATTTGCCCATTTGATCAAGCTTGTAGTTATTTAGAATGGGCTGCTAAGGAATTAAAATTAGATTCAGGTTTATTAGAAATTCTCAGCCATCCCCGTAAAGTCGTTACTGTTTCCATCCCCGTCAAAATGGATAGTGGGGAAATAAGGGTTTTAGCTGGACACCGGGTACAACATTCGGATATTTTAGGCCCCTATAAAGGTGGTATTCGTTACCATCCAGCGGTGACATTACGGGAAGTTTCCGCTTTAGCCATGTTGATGACTTGGAAATGTGCGTTGTTAGGTATTCCCTACGGTGGTGCTAAGGGAGGAATACCCATAGATCCGAAAAAATACAGTGCGGGTGAATTAGAACGCATTAGCCGCCGTTATATCAGTGAGTTAATTAAAGACATTGGACCCTCTGTAGATATACCAGCCCCAGATATGGGAACTTCAGCCAGGGAAATGGCTTGGATGATGGATACCTATTCTGTGAATGTTGGTCATGCTGTACCAGGTGTGGTGACGGGTAAACCCATTTCCGTTGGTGGTTCTCTGGGTCGGGAAATGGCTACAGGCCGGGGTGTAATGATTATTGTCCGTGAAGCTTTGGCAGATCAAGGTAAATCTCTTGCAGATGTAAAAATTGCTATCCAAGGTTTCGGTAATGTTGGCGGTGCTGCGGCTGAATTATTACACAAAGAAGGCGCAAAAATTATTGCTGTTTCCACTGGTGCTGGGGGTATTTTTTCGGCAACTGGTCTTGATATTCCAGCTTTAAAAGTCTATGCTGCTGAAAATCGTCGTAGTGTCGTCGGTTTTCCCCAAGGAACTGCCATCAGTAACGCAGATTTACTAACTTTACCTTGTGATGTATTAATTCCTGCTGCTTTAGAAAATCAAATTACGGAAGAAAATGTTAATCAAATCCAAGCCCACTTTGTCGCTGAAGCTGCTAATGGCCCTGTGACGCTGGAAGCTAACCGAGTTCTAGAAGCTCGTGGGGTGACGGTTTTACCGGATATTTTGGCTAATGCTGGTGGTGTGGTGGTGAGTTATTTGGAATGGGTGCAAGGTCTTTCTTACTTGTTCTGGGATGAGGAAAGAGTCAACCGAGAAATGGAAAATTTGATGGTGAATGCTTACCGTCAGGTGATGCAACAAGCACAGAATAGAAAAGTAAATTTACGGTTAGCTGCCTATACTCTGGGTGTGGGTAGAGTTGCTCAGGCTTTGACAGACAGAGGTTTGTATCCTTAGTTGTGTAGATTACTTAGTAGGGGTTTAGCACTGCTAAACCCTCACCGCTAAATGTGATTATTTATTTTCCAATTAGAAAGTTAATATTCAACCACATCTAGCTCTCTAACACTACTAATTTCGCTGATTGAACTGTAGTTCCAGGTATTTTCTACCACTACTCTTTGTTCACGTCTGGTTTCTGTGTCATAACGAATTTCTGTAACAAATTTGAGGTCGGATTTTGATAGGTTAATATTGCCTAATCGTAGTTTGCTAAATTCAATTACTTCTGGGTTTAGATAGTGTTTTTTGCCTTTCTGTTTGATTAGTCTTGCACCAGTGCTGGTATGAACTTGCACCCAACGATTATTTTGGCGAGCATAAAGTACATAAACTACATTTGCATATTTGGTAGCTGGTTTATTGAAGATATCCAAATATACTACAAAGGCTTTTTTATTGGTATTTACTAATTTGCCTAGTTTAAATTCACAATCCCAATCTTTGTCTTTATAGGCTTTATAGGAATAGCGTTTTTTACCTTTATCTTTTACTTCTCTACGCTCATATTTGTCATCGTCTCTACGTTCATACCTATCATCGTCTCTACGTTCATACCTATCATCGTCTCTACGTTCATACCTATCATCCCTTCTGTAAGAACCTTCTCTTTCATTTACTTCGGTATAGTTGACCTCAGTTACTTGAGAAACATTGGTGTATTCGGTGATATAATCATAATTCCAAGTATCTTCAATTACGAATCTTTCATCGCGTCTATTTTGGTAATCATAGCGAATTTGGGCAACAAACTTTAGGTCTGTTTTATCAAAGTCTTTATCTTTGATTCCTAGTTTTTTAAACTCTATAATTTCTGGTTCTAAACGGTATTTTGCACCGTATTTTTTGATTAATCTTGATCCAGTGCTTGTGTATACAGCTTTCCATGTATTTTTTTTCTTGGCGTAAACTTGGTAAACAACATTTGCATATTTAGTTTCTGGTTTTTGCAGAATATCTAAATACAGCACTAAGGATTTATTGTTAGAATTTAGTAGTCTACCTACTGTAAAATCGCAATCCCAATCTTTCTGTCTATGTTTCTTTGATGAGCGCTTTTTACCTTTGCGATCTTTATAGTCACGATCTTTATATTTATCTTTATCTTTTTTTGCAAGCAGTAGTTCTGATGTTTCACCACTTAAAAAACTGGTAGCTGAATTATTTTGTAGTTCTTGAACTGAAACCGATTTATCTTTGATTTCTGCTATTTCTGTGGTTAAGGAGAAAGCCTGAGAAGGGATTGATACAGCGGTGATTACAGATAAACTTGTAACTGTCAAAAGCTGTTTACAAAAGGAAGTTAAAGAGTTATTGTGCGACATTGATATCCTTGCAAGTAGATGGGTAAGATAAATTACCTGATTTTCAGTTACTTATGACGGGATGTCTTATTTGCAAGTTCCCAAGGCTGTTAAATTTTTTTTTCAGTATTATCGCGTACAAGGATGCTATATTTTGATATTAGTAGATTTTGGGGTGCGATCGCTCTCAGCTTTGAGTTAATTTGGGGGAGCGATAGTACCAGAACCCAGATATCGCCTTACGCTTTGAGTTAATTATTATATTTGTTATAATTTAATAATATCAACTACCTTTGCTATACAATAAAAAATGTCTTTGCAACTCAAAATTAACTACCCTGAAACTTTACCTGATGCTGTTGGCAAAACTAGAGAACAGTTTGAACAAGAAGCAAAATGGGCAATGGCAGTTAAACTATATGAAATGAAACGTCTTTCTTGTGGTATGGCTGCGGATTTATTGGGAGTAGAGAGAGTAACTTTTATCCTTAAATTAAATGATTATGGAGTGCCATTAATTGATTTAAGTGAAGAAGAATTATTATCAGATATAGAAAATGCCTAACACCAGTGAAATTGTTATTAATACTTCTCCTTTAATTGCTATTGTTGATTAACTTCTATTTTTTAGGTTCGCGTTTGCCATGATTTTGGATCTCTTCGACTGTGAAAAATTGCTGTCACAATCACACGACTTGACACGATTCGGTAGTATATAGCATAAGGAAAACGTCGGACTACTGTTCGTCGAACATCAAGATACACAACTGCATAGGATTCTGGCATTTGACAAATCCGATTTAGCATATTATCCACGCATTCTAAAAACTCATCACCAAGTCCTATTTGCTGAGTTTGATACCAGTTATACGCATCATCCAGTTCTTCACGAACTTCTGGACGAAAAACTAGGACATAATTCATTGTTGTCCTCTAATTGAAGATTTAATTTCTTCCCATGTCATGACATCATCTGGATTTGCTTCATAATCAGTAATCCGACGATCAAGTTCTCGTTTTTGCGCTGTTGTTAAATCTGGATAAGCCTGTTCTGCTGCGATACTTTCCAAAATATCTTGTACAATCCGAATTCTATCTGCAATACTAAGGGTTTTGATTTCATTTAAAGCTACACTGATGTCCATGTTAACTGACCTCAATAGGAAGATAAGGTATTTATCTATTTTCTAGGATAAGCGATCGCTCTACATATTGAGTTAATTTGAGGGTGCTATGGCGCTTTTAGCACCTAATCAATTAAGATTTTTTCATCATACTTAGTGTGATATTCTCAAACAAGACAACATTAAAAATAATAGCTAGTCAGTTATGGGTAAACAAATTTTACTAATCAAGTCAACTGGTGAACTATGTATCCCTTCAGGAATTGACTTCATGGCTAATCAGATAGGAAACAGTTCTACACAGAGGGGTAACATCTATCAGGTGGTTGAATTGCTTGATCCTGAAAGAGACTTCTTCCCAAGTGGAATTACTAGACAAGTAACTCAAGATGACTTAGAAATGGTTCGACCTAACTAGGAATTATTCAATAGACATCTCCAAAAAATAGCTATTGACCCTGAATGCACAAGGGTTTTATCTTTTTTTTCGAAGATATCTAATGTGAAATGTTAGGAAACATCCTCTTGATTCAAACGAAGCCAAAATAACCAACCTGGAGGATTAGGAGGAAATAACTTTGTAGGTTCAGTGATTACTTTCCATGTTTTACAAAGACGTGGTGAGATGACTTTCTGGATTTCCTTATAAATTGTAATTGACATAGGAATGAATCTCCATGTAAGCATCATAACTGTTGAAACTTTCGGGATAAACGCGCAGCAGATAAGTCTCTATGGGAAATCTCTCACCAGTGGAGTTTTCTACTTCTACTTCTTCGTTCCGGTAATCCTGTTTCTGTGGCTGTGCATTATCATCGGATGACATCATATTATTAATCCTTTCTACTTTTTACTAAGCATTGTATCCTTAATATCAAGTTTATTATAGGATGCGTGTACATTTGACTTAAGTAATTTCAACTAGTGCTTCACCAGAAGATAAAATCTTCAAAGCTTCCAGCAAATTTGCACTCAAAATCTCTCTCAATCTAGCATTTGAAGTATTACCACAGGTTAACCAGATGATTTGTGGGGGTATTCCCAGACGTTCAACTAAATCAACAAAGTCGCTATCCTTAGTTATAAAAATAACTCCTTGAGCTTTTGCTGCTGCAAAAATTTCCTCATCTTCAGCATCTCTTAAACCGACATCACGCAAGGCTAAAGCAGTTATATTAAATGTCTGAGTAATCCAAGTAGCAATAGATGGTGATAAGTGTGCATCAATCCAGATTATCATGCAACTAACACCGGATGATTGAGTTTTCGTGAAGCGTATAAAAGTGCTGATTTAAGATCATCAGCTTCAAGATCCGGCATTTCCTCTAGAATTTCTTCAGCACTTAAACCAGCAGCAAACAAATCTAACACATCTGATACTCTAATTCTCATTCCCCGAATACAAGGACGACCACCACATTGTTTAGGATTAATGGTAATTCTTTCTAGTAAATTTGACATATAATTGATTACATACAATTTTGTTTTTCATTATAAGTCAAATTTGTACAAACTGCAATTCAATTAATGTAAAATAAAAAAATAGCAAAACTACCGCTATTCTATGCAAACACCAACAAAACCCGAAACTCAAACCCTATACGACCAAGATTATTACCTGTGGATAAAAACAACCATTAACCAACTTCGCACAGGTCAATTTTCCGCTGTTGATTTAGAGAATTTATTAGAAGAATTAGAAACTCTAGGTAGAAGTCAAAAACGAACAATTCAAAATTTATTAATTAACCTCATTGAATATCTCCTAAAACTCAAATATTGGGATCAGGAAAGAGAACGAAATCAAGGACATTGGAAAGGTGAAATTAGAAAATTTAGAACACAAATAAAAGATTATCTCCAAGATAGTCCAAGTTTAAAACCTTACATCTTAGAAATATTTGATGAATGTTATCAAGAAGCAAGAAAATTAGTCAGTGATAGTTCTCAACTTTCTCTTGATACATTCCCCCTTATCCCCATTGGTTCTTTAGAACAAATATTAGATGAAGACTGGTTCCCCGAATACAGATGCAATCATCACAATAAAGCCGACTAGAATAGATACACCAATTACCCTTCCCCCAGGAGTATCTAGCAGTGCAGCCAGATTTAGTAGGCTTGGAAATTAGCAAAGGTGAACTAAAACGCTTAACAGGGTTTGATACAGAAGACTTATATCGTCCGTCCATAATGGCAGACAAGGAAAAACGCATCGGTTTTTTTATTAACGAAGCCTTAGTTGCTTTAGCACTAACACCAGTAATTGTCGGCTTTATTTATGCTTTTATCATTTTACCCACCTTGGGATCTTCTAATAAACTGGGTGTTATTTTAGTTCTTATTGTACCAATTGCTGTATTTTTAGGGCGATCGCTCTGGCGAAAATTCACCTCTCCCCAAGCATTAACCACACTCCTAGACGAAGTAGACAAATATCACACCATTATTCAAGCTATAGATATTAATGATCAACTTGCCTCCTCTGGCAATACCCAAAGTAGCATTGATGACCGCGAACAAGTGATATCTGCACTGCAACTCATCAGAGAAGATTTAGTTCGCGCTTTAAAAAGTGAACGGATTTTGCGCGATAATAAAAAACTGCTTGCTAACAACCAAGAGTTACTTGTCAATAACTTAGCTAATTTGCAAACTTTAGAAGTGAGTAGTCAAGCTGGAGAATATGGACAATTGCTAAATCAATCATTGCAAATTGCTCTTGATGTACAAGCAGAACTCAGAAAATTACAAAAAGTCTAATTAAGTTGCATACACAAAATCTGATGAATAACCAACCAAAAATAATCGTTTTAGATGATGATCCTACCGGTTCTCAAACCGTTCACAGTTGCCTATTATTAATGCACTGGGACGTAGAAACCTTGCGTTTGGGTTTAAAAGACAATGCTCCCATTTTCTTCATCTTAACCAATACCCGTTCCCTCACCCCAGAAGATGCCGCAAATGTCACCAGAGAAGTTTGTCATAACCTCAAACTTGCAATAGAAGCAGAACAAATCACAGATTTCCTGATTGTCAGTCGTTCTGACTCCACCCTACGCGGTCATTATCCCATCGAAACCGATGTCATTGCCGAAGAACTTGGAGCATTTGACGCTCATTTCCTTGTCCCAGCATTTTTTGAAGGTGGGAGAATTACCCGTGATAGCATCCATTATTTAATCATTGACAGTGTTCCTACCCCCGTACACGAAACAGAATTTGCTCGTGATTCCGTCTTTAGTTACAATTACAGCTACTTACCTAAATATGTAGAAGAAAAAACCAAAGGACGCATCAAAGAAGATACTGTCACCAGATTTTTGCTTGCAGATATCCGTAAAGGGAGCTTAGAAAAATTATTGCAACTACATGATAATCAATGTGCAGTTGTAGATGGAGAAAATCAAACTGATCTTAACATCTTTGCCCAAGACTTATTAACAGCAGCCAGTCAAGGTAAACGGTTTTTATTTCGTTCCGCTGCCAGTATATTAACAGCCTTAGCAGCTTTACCACCCCAACCCATCGCCGCTGAAAATATGTCAGAATATGTGCGTGGGGGTAAACCGGGTGCAGTAATTGTTGGTTCTCATGTGCAAAAGACGACTCAACAGTTAGAATCATTATTAACAGTTGAGGGAACGGTAGGGATAGAAGTTAATGTTAGTAGATTACTTGATCATGGAGTCAATGAATCTGCTAAAATACTTACCGAAATTTTAGAACAAGTTCGGGAAGTATATAATACTGGTAAAACACCAGTAATTTATACAAGTCGCCAGGAATTGACTTTTAAAGATGTTAAAACCAGGTTAGATTTTGGGGCGATAGTTTCGGCTTTATTGATGGATATTGTGAAGGGTTTACCGGCTGATATCGGATTTTTAATCAGCAAGGGGGGTATTACTTCTAATGATGTATTGAGTACGGGTTTAACTTTAACTTCTGCTCGGTTACTAGGTCAAATTTTAGCAGGTTGTTCCATGGTAATTACAGCATCTGATCATCCCCAATTTCCTAATTTACCAGTGGTTTTATTTCCCGGCAATGTTGGTAATACTGATGCTTTGGCGACAATTTATCAAAGATTAGTTAGTCATTAGTTGTTATTCATTAGGTTTTTCTTGTTAGATGTTACCCATTAGTAGCAAATTAAAAATGAATTCTGATTCTATTCAACCATCAAAAAATTTGGATAAAGATTTAAATTCTGAACTTGCTGATCCGCAATCAATTTTAGATATTCAAGAAGAGGAAAAAAATTATCCAGGGGTTGATATTCAGGAAGTTGCTAATAGCAAGAAAGATCATGATGATCCTGTAATTCCTGATCAAGATGTAAATTCTGTGCTGGTGTATTTACAGGGTCAGAAATCAGAAGATCAAAATTCTGATTTTCTACCTAATTCTGAAAAATCTGAAAATATCAAGGAAGGAGAATCTAACTCTGAGTTAATTGATATGGATTTAGATTTAGATATAGATTTAAATAGCAATGATTTAGAATTAGCAGCAGCAAAAAACAAAAATATCCAAGTTCAATTTAAAACCCAGGATGGGAAACTATCATTAATTTTACCCCGTGAATCTGAATTACCAGCTTCAGAGGTGAGTTGGTCAGAAATTTGGCAACAAATGCGACAACGTTTAAATGGTAGCGATCGCCTGAGAACTGCTAATACCACAGTTAATTTAATAGCAAAAGACCGTTTATTAGACAGTAGACAACTACAAGAATTGGCAGAAACTTTAAAAGAAGTCAAATTGGAATTAAAATCTGTATCTACCAGTCGCCGACAAACAGCGATCGCCGCTTGTACCTTGGGTTATTCCGTCGAACAAGTCCAGTTACAACCATCCTTTGTCAATGATCCTCTCACCACTGCTAAACCTTTAGCAGATGCACTTTATCTAGAAATGACGGTAAGATCAGGTGCAGAAATTCGCCATCCTGGTACTGTGATCATCTTAGGAGATATCAACCCCGGTGGTATGGTCATTGCCGATGGAGATATCATCGTTTGGGGGCGTTTACGGGGGGTAGCTCATGCTGGTGCTGGGGGAAATCGTGAATGTCTAATTATGGCTTTGCAAATGGAACCCACCCAACTGAGAATTGCTGATGCAGTAGCTAGATCACCAGAGAAATCACTGACACAGTTTTTCCCAGAAGTTGCTCATATCACACCCCAGGGAATTCGCATCGCTAAAGCTACTGATTTTTCGCGCACACCTTTAAGTAAAATAAATCAAAGTTTCTAAATATCTCTAAATATTTAGTATTATTTCCACCATCCCCAATTGAGCAGATTGCTGTTATGAGTCGCATTATTGTTACTACCTCCGGAAAGGGAGGAGTGGGTAAAACCACGGTTTCCGCAAATTTAGGCATGGCTTTAGCCAAAATAGGGCGACAAGTAGCCTTAGTTGATGCAGATTTTGGTCTGAGAAATTTAGATTTGCTGCTAGGACTAGAAAATCGTATTGTTTATACAGCGGTAGAAGTCTTAGCCAGAGAATGTCGGTTAGACCAAGCTTTAGTTAAAGACAAGCGTCAACCTAATCTTGTTTTATTACCTGCTGCCCAAAATCGTACCAAAGATTCAGTGACTCCCGACCAAATGAAAATCTTGGTCAATGCCCTATCACAAAAATATAAATACATATTAATTGATAGTCCAGCGGGAATTGAAATGGGCTTTAAAAATGCGATCGCCCCCGCAAAAGAAGCTTTAATTGTCACTACCCCCGAAATTTCCGCAGTTCGGGACGCTGACAGGGTTGTCGGTTTATTAGAAGCCCAAGGTGTCAAAAAAATTCACTTAATAATTAACCGCATCAGACCAGCAATGGTACGGGCAAATGATATGATGTCTGTGCAGGATGTTCAGGAACTTCTCGCTATTCCCTTGATCGGGGTAATCCCAGATGACGAGCGTGTCATAGTTTCCACCAACCGAGGTGAACCTTTAGTATTATCAGAAACTCCTTCTTTGGCAGCTTTAGCCTTTGAAAACATTGCTCGCAGATTAGAGGGGGAAACTGTCGAATTTCTTGATCTTGACTCCCCCAACGACACCATCTTTTCCCGCTTACGGAAGTTGTTGTGGACAAAGATTGTTTAATTTTTTTTCCCAGTCTCCGCCTAATACTTAGCAGCAATGATTCTTGAACTTTTAGAAAGACTTTTTGTTCGTACACCAGACACCAGCCGCACCGAAGTAAAACGCCGTCTGCAAGTAGTCATAGCCCATGACCGCGCCGACCTAGACGCGTCTACTTTGGAAAAAATGCGTCAGGAAATCCTAGAAATTGTCTGTCGTTATGTAGAAATTGATTCCGATGGTTTGGAGTTTTCTTTGGAAAGTAACCAAAGAACGACGGCTTTAATCGCAAATTTACCTATACGCAGAGTTAAGGAAAATACACCTGAGTTAGAAGCCACTGAGACATCAACAGAGGTTTAATCTGTAGACAGGGTTAGGTGCAATCTCTATTTTGCACTTTCACCCACTACGGTGAGATGATTTTTTAATATTATTTTAGCATTTAGACTTGACAAGCCGAAAATACTGTTGTACAATTATGTTATGAGTGGAAATCTGTGGGCGCATATATATAGGGTTTTTAATCTTCAACATTGTTATTTTCACCCACATCAAAAAATCCCCACCACCAATTTATCAATCCCATCCTGATTCTGATAATTAAACGCAGATGAACGCAGATAGTAAACTAATTTCTTCTTTGCGTCTTCGCTCCTCAGCGTCTCTGCGCGAAACTTAAATCTTAAAAATCCCAACTATCAATTTATCAATCACATCCTGAAAATCCTAAAATCCTGGATATCCTGATTTAGACTTGCGTCACGCTACGCTATCAGACAAAATCAAACATTCAGATCCCCGACTTCTTTTTTCACCTATCCTGTATAAAATCAATTATCATGCAAGTCAGGGATCTTTGGACATCCTGTACATCCTTTAATCCTGGACATCCTGATTCAGATATACTAAACAATATACATATTTTTACCAATCCTATTAAATACCATCCTATTGAATAATGTTACAACCAGGTCAATATTTAAAACAACGTCCTCATTTTATAGTAGAAGCAGAAATAGGTGGTGGAGGTTTTGGTGTCACCTTTAAAGCTAAACACCGAGATTTGAATTTTCCCGTTGTCATCAAAACTCCCAATAGTCGGTTACAGAAAGATGCAAATTATCCCAAATACGTCAAAGGTTTTCGCAAAGAAGGAAGAATATTAGCAGAAATTACCCAAAATCATCATCCCAACATAGTCAGAATTATAGACTTCTTTGAAGAGGATAATTTACCCTGTTTAGTGATGGATTTTGTTAAAGGTGAAAATTTATATAATTTGATTCAAGCACAAGGCATTTTATCAGAACAAGTTGCCATTGATTATATCAAACAAATTGCCCAAGCTTTATCTATTTGTCACCAACAAGGAATTATTCACCGGGACGCACATCCTGGTAATATGATTTTACGAGAAAATAGCAATACTGTAGTTTTAATAGATTTTGGTTTAGCGGGAAACATCAATAGTCAAAGCATCAATCAAAACGGGAATCTAGCTTTTGCACCTTGGGAACAAATGTTAGAAACGGAAAAATTACCAACTTTAGATATTTACACCCTTGCAGCTTCCTTGTTTTATTTAGTGACTGGAGATACTCCCATTTCTTCTTTAGCTCGGAAAATGACAAACCGTGATTTAATACCACCAAAGGAGTTAAATTCTAGAATTAGTGAAAAATTAAATCATGCAATTATTAAAGGTTTAGAATTAGAACCCCAAAACCGTCCCCAAACTATGCAGGAATGGGTGGGTTTATTTCCCCGTGCTGGTGATGATGAGGTAGAATTAAAATCAGATGTAGGAATGGATTATAGAAAACTGCAAAACTACCTCAAAGCTGGAAACTGGAAAGAAGCGGATGAGCAAACTAGAAGGGTAATGTTAGCAGTTGCAAAACGGGAAAAAGAAGGTTACTTAGATACTAATAGTATTGATAATTTTCCCTGTGCTGACCTGCGTACTATTGACCAATTGTGGGTAAAATACAGTAATGGTAAATTTGGTTTTTCTGTACAGAAACGAATTTATCAAAGTTTCGGTGGAACAAGAGAATATGATGAAATCTGGGAGAAGTTCGGAGACAAGGTAGGATGGAGAGAAGGAGGAAGCTGGTTGTATTACAAAGATATTACTTTTGATATAAAAGCACCAGAAGGACACCTCCCGGTGGGGTGGGCATTGTTTTTGGAGAAGATATGTTTGTTCCGCAGTAGCTGGTCGGTCTGGTCTCTCTCGCGTCGAGACTTGTAGATTGTAGTCTGTAAAGGTTACATAAAATTATTAAGTCTGAATCAGGATAACCAGGATTATAGGATTTACAGGATGGTAATTTCTAGATGGTTTGTTGCTGATGAAAGTTGTATTTGTCAGAATCAGGATAACCAGGATGATAGGATTTACAGGATTGTAATTTTTAGATGGTTTGTTGCTGATGAAAGTTGCATTTGTCTGATAGCGAAGCGTGGCGTAGCCATATCTGGATAACCAGGATTATAGGATTAACAGGATGGTAATTTATAGATAGTTTAAATTATTCAAAAACAATCATCAATAACATCCTGAAAAATCCCCAACTTCCAAAAAACAATCATTCAATCACATCCTGTCCATCCTCAAATCCTGGACATCCTGATTCAGACAAATTAAAATATCAGTACATCATAGATAACATCATTATAAAAACTTATTTTCACAAGGATAACAACATTGAATTTTGAAATATTAGGAAAAATTGAGCAAATAGAAATAATTGCTATTGATAAATCAATTCGTGATGTAGAAAGATTAAAGAAAATCTATGGACAAGGGAGATGGCGAAAATTAAAAGGAATTGCTACCATTAAATTAGAAGATGAAAGCATCTGTCAAGCTGAACTTCACTGGTATGAAGCTCATGGTATTGGTAAAAAGGAAATAAAAATCAAGTACCTTTTAGATGAGTAAACTTATGTCAAATACAAATATATCTAAACAATTCGCTATTTGTATCAAAAATGATAATTACCCAGCATCCTTAGAAACTAGAAAAATCTATGAAATTTTACCTGATGAAAAAGCAAATCAACATCATCAAATTCGTGTAATAGATGAATCAGGAGAAGATTATCTTTATCCTAGTTCCTATTTTATTTTACTGGAATTACCTGCTGAAAGTCGAGAATTATTATCCTTATGTAATTTTTAGATAGTTTGTTTGTTGATAAAATTTGTATTTGTCAGAATCAGGATAACCAGGATTATAGGATTTATAGGATGGTAATTTTTAGATCGTTGAAATAATTCAAAAACAATCATTCAAAAACATCCTGAAAAATCCCCAACTTCCCAACAAATAATCATTAAAAAACATCCTGAAAATCCTAAAATCCTGGACATCCTGATTCTGACAAATTAAAATATTAGTACATCACAGATAAAATCAATATCCCGAATGAATAACTCAAATAAAAAATTATGACAATAGCTGACCAAATTTACGCACTTGTAAAAACTCTACCCCCAGCACAAGCTGAAGGAATTCTCAACTTTGCAGAATTTATCCGTAATAAACACCTCAACACTAACCAAAATATCAATGATTCTCAAAACCTTTCTTGGGAAGAATTAGTTTATTCCCTTGCAGGAACTTGGAAAGATGATTTTCCGAGTTTAGAAGAAATTCGCAGCAGTGCGGGAGAAGATGTTTTAAGGGAGAGTTTCTAAAATGTATGTTTTAGATACCAACACTTTATAATTAAAGAAGATTGTGTTTTACAGATGATGAGGATTTTCATGATGACTACAGCACTGGAAAATAAAAAATCTATTTTAGAAAAAATAGACAAATTAACACCTGCACAACAAGAACAGGTGTTAATTTTTATTGATTCATTATCCCTGCAATCACAACCAAATGATATAGAACAAAAACAACCTCGAAAATGGCAAGAAATCAGAGGTAAAGCACCTTATCCTTTAGTTAGTGAAGATGCTCAAAATTGGGTTTCCAGAAATAGAAACGAGGAAAGTAAAAATAGGGAATTAAATCTCAGAAATATCTATGAACATTGAAGATTATTTAATTCAGGGTAAAAAGTTATTTTTGGATACAGCACCAGTAATTTACTATGTAGAGAATCATCCTCAATATCAGTCTTTAGTCAACTATGTTTTTCACGGTATAGATTCAGGTTTACTAGGTGCGGTTACTTCTCCTATCACATTATCTGAGTGTCTAGTTTATCCCTATCGTTTAGGATTAACAGAATTACAACAGGATTTTATTGATTTGATTGTTTCTGGTGTCAATGTTGAATTTGTACAAATTGATGAATTAATTGCTAAACAAGCATCCCAATTAAGAGCTAAATATAATTTAGCTTTATTAGATTCTTTACAAATTTCCGTAGCTATATTTTCTCAATGTGATATCTTCTTAACTAATGATATTCAGTTGAAACGAGTTACAGAATTAACGATTTTAGTTTTGAGTGATTTTTTAGTCTAATTTGTTAGAATCAGGATAACCAGGATTATAGGATTTACAGGATGGTAGTTTTTAGATAGCTTAAATTATTCAAAAAAAATCATTTAAAACATCCTGAAAAATCCCCAACTTCCCAACAAACAATCATCCAATCACATCGTATACATCCTCAAATCCTGGACATCCTGATTCAGACAAATTAAAATATTAAAAATCCCAACTTCAATAATTCAAAACCTGATTACCTAAAAACCCTATATATATGGCGCGCACAGATTTCTATATATAACATTAGAGTAGCAAAAACTCAGAACACTGTCAACCCCCCAAGCTGAAATCACCAAAACTCGTTGAATTATTGACACCATTCTCAATAATATTGAGAATAGACCCCCCTTTATTGCCACAAAAACTTTTTTTCTCAAATCACATCCAAATAACTCATATTCTCTCTGCGTGCTAAAAAAATCACAAACCGAATATAATATTGATTGAACCCCAAAACAAACAACCGCAAAAATGCCACCTACCGTTACCCTCACCATCACCACAGGGAAACTATCAGGAAAACAATATATATTTGATAACCGCAGCACTTGTATTATCGGTAGAAACGATGATTGCAATTTACAAATTGCCGATAATATAGATATGAAAATTTCCCGTTATCACTGCTTATTAGATATCAATCCTCCAGAAATTAGAATTAGAGATTTAGGCAGTTTAAATGGAACTTATATTAATGGTAAAATCATTGGTCAAAGAAAATCAGAGGAAACACCAGAAGCAGCAGCAAAAATAGTATTTCCTGAATATGATTTAACGAATAATGATCAAGTGCAAATTGGCGATATTATTTTTGATATTGGTGTAGAACAAGAAATAGAAAAACAGAAAACTCCAAATATTCCCATCCCCGCAGAAAACAAACCCGAAAATAAAAAACCGCACATTTTCAATATTATTCAAAATCTTTTTAACTTAGCTAGTCAAGGTAATCAAAATTTAAAAGTTATTTCTAATTATCAGATTATCAAATCATTAGGTGAAGGTGGATGTGGAGAAGTATTTTTAGCTCAACATCAAAAAACCAAACAACTTGTAGCTTTAAAAATCATGTTACCCGCAGTTGCAGCTACAGAAAAAGGTGTGAGAATGTTTTTAAGAGAAACTGAAAATAGCAAATATTTACAACATCCCAACGTAGTGCAACTTTTAGATTATGGTTTTGCGGAAAATACCTTTTTCTTCACAATGGAATATTGCGAAGGTGGAGATGTTTGGGATTTAATGGAGAAACTAGGAGGAAGTTTACCGGTTAATATTGCAGTTGATATCACCTTACAAATTCTTGATGGTTTAATTTATGCCCATAACGTCGAAGTTCCCTATGTGAGATTAGCAGATGGTAGACTCGGAAAAGGTAAAGGTTTAGTTCATCGAGATTTAAAACCCAACAATATTTTTATTACTAAAATAAATGGTAAAATGGTAGTAAAAATAGGTGATTATGGTTTAGCCAAAGCCTTTGATTTAGCTGGTTTAAGTGGACAAACTTTCACAGGTGCAAAAATGGGAACTCCTTTATTTATGCCTCGTCAACAAGTTTTAGATTTTAAACATTCATTACCAGAAGTTGACGTTTGGGCAAGTGCAGCCTGTTTATATAATATGTTAACAGGAAAATTCCCCCGTGATTTTGATCGTCATCCTTGGGCTAGTATTTTAAATAATCATCCTGTACCCATTCATCAACGTGATCATAGTATTCCTGAAAAGTTAGCAGAAGTTATAGATTTAGCTTTAACCGAAAAACCGCAGATATATTTTCAAACTGCGCTAGAATTTAAGGAAGCTTTGTTAAAAGCTGTATAAATATAGCTCACCCAAAGACACAATCGCACAAATAATTAAAGTTTTAAATTTAGCATTTGCAAAATTCATATCTAAATAAATATATATTAGTTACTGAGAATAGATCACAATGTTAACCAACAATGAAAGAAGTTCTTTACCTAGAAATCCCTACTCCAGATACTAACGCAGTCCGGCAGTGGTTACAAATGGACTTTCAACCTGGATATGGAGAAAAAATTATCACTCCAGATGGTTTTCGCCTCAGAAATCCTACTGCATCTGTTAAAGAAAGCTTACCAAATGAATTATCTGTCTTTGTTTGGTCTGTACAGCGTACCACTTATTTAAAAGTATTTCGTTGGGGAAATCAACCTTTCACTAACGAAGCCTCTATTTTGCAACGTCTCACCACAGGAATTAGAAGCAGCTTTCCCCACCAATACCCAGAACCGCCAAAAATTGATCCACAAAAATCTATTTTTACAGAATTAGAACCATACTATCCCCTAACTGTAAAGTATTTCCAGAAAATGTCTAATGGGGAATATGACCTGAAACGTGCTTATTGGTGGGAGCAAAAATGGCGGGAAGGGGTGAAAAACCCACAAAAACCTCGTCAAGTCATTTTTTATGATCAAGATAGTAAAAAGACAACAGAAAATAACTATGACATCATTTATATTGGTGGTGCTTTAGGTTCAATTCATGCCGCAATTATGGCCAGATTAGGCTATAAAGTTCTACTAGTGGAAAGAATGCCTTTTGGACGCATGAACCGGGAATGGAATATTTCCCGCGACGAAATTCAAGGTTTATTAAATTTAGGTTTGCTAACAAATGTTGAATTAGAAAGTATTATAGCTAGGGAATATAAAGACGGGTTCAATAAATTTTTTGATGCTAATAACCCGCCTCACCTCAAAGCCAAAGTTTTACATACACCAACCGTTTTAAATATTGCTTTAGATTCAGATAAATTCTTGCAATTATGCGGGGAGAAACTCAAAGCCGCAGGTGGTGAAATTTTAGACCAGACAGATTTTATCCGTGCAGATATAAATGAATCACAAGTTAGCGTTACTGTCAAGGATGCAAATACTGAAAAAGAACAAAAAATCACTGCTAGATTACTAATAGATGCAATGGGTACAGCTTCACCTATTGCATGGCAATTAAACGGTGGTAGAGCCTTTGATAGTGTGTGTCCCACAGTAGGAGCAGTAGTGGAAAAAGGATTTGCACCTGGTGTGTGGGATAGTCAATATGGGGATGTTCTCAACAGTCACGGAGATATTTCTAGAGGTAGACAGTTAATTTGGGAATTGTTTCCCGCCACAGATGAAGAACTGACAATTTACCTATTTCATTACCATGAAGTGAATGATAAAAATCCCGGCTCTCTCTTGGAAATGTACGAAGACTTTTTCGCAATTCTGCCAGAATATCGCCGTTGCGACATGGATAAACTGGTGTGGAAAAAACCGACCTTTGGCTATATTCCTGGGCATTTTAGTGCTAATAGTAGCGATCGCACCGTAGCCTTTGATAGATTAATTACCATAGGTGATGCTGCATCCCTGCAATCTCCCCTAGTCTTCACTGGTTTTGGTTCTCTCGTCCGTAATCTGGAACGGTTAACAAACCTTTTAAATACCGCCCTCAAATATGACCTTTTAAGTTTCCGACACCTGAATAAAATTCGGGCTTATCAAAGTAACGTCGCTGTCACCTGGCTATTTTCTAAAGGAATGATGGTTCCTACGGGGAAATTTATCAAACCCCAACTAATTAACGCCATGTTAAACACCTTCTTTGGGTTATTAGCAGATGAACCCCTAGAAGTAGCAGATAACTTTATTAAAGACCGCTGTGATTGGTTCACATTTAACCGTTTAGCACTCAAAGCCGCCAGTAAAAATCCTGCCTTACTATTATGGATTTGGCAACTAGCAGGTTTTAGAGATTTAGTTCGCTGGTTAGGTAACTACGTCAACTTTAGTTTTAATGCCTTCTTTAATGCTTTACTCAGCACCTGGTTTCCCTCATTTCTGAAATGGAGTCAAAATTGGTTAGAACCACGCTATCCAAGCCTATGGTTAAACCTATTGGCCACCAACTACGCCATTTTTATCGGTAAACCAAGACCACGTAATCAAGTAATTGCCTTTAAACCCAAGTTAAGTCAAACAAATTAGTAGTAGTTAGTGGTCATTAGTCATGAGACTTTTGGCCATTAACCTGAGAAGGAAAATTAGGTAACTCCACTGAAGCAAAAGACTTCCTTCCTTTAGGTGGACGTTGGGGATAAATTAACGGCGAAGGGGATTTATGATCTAGATGATATTCACCCAAAGGCTGTAAATTGAAATCATCTACAGGTAACTCTGCCCAATAATCCTGATTTTCTGAATTTTCTGGAATTGTATCTTTTATTTCTGGAACAGAAGCATTCACAGATGATTCATGATTTAACAGCAATGAAAACTCTGTCAGCGCAGAAATATCAAACTCATTGACAGAATTAGATTCTGTAGTTTGCGGCTGTTCCTGTTCAGGATTTAATGGTGGAGTTTCCCAATTTTCATCTCCCATTGGATAGGTATGAGTATCAGTAACTGGAGGTGGATTTGATGATTGAGGGGCAGCAAAAAACATTTCAATCAAACTTTCCAACTGTCGGTCTAAATTGGATTCTTGAACAGGAGGAATATCTGCAACCTCACCCTGAAATTCCTTAACCTCAACCTCCGGTGTTGGTGCTGGAATATGATTTAAATCAGTTAAATCAGTTAAATCAGTTAAATCAGTTAAATCAGTTAAATTTTTAGGTGTATAAATCTGATCAGCAGCATCTGCTGAGTCAACCAATGGGCTAGGGGGCTGCATCCAAGAATTTTCCAGGTGTTGACCTACGGTGTTACAACTATCAAAAGTTGTATCTGTTTCCGCAGACCAAGGTTTAATGGGTTGGGCATGAGGAAATAAAGACCGCGCCTTTCGAGAAAATCTCGTATTTCTACTGGTGACATCATAGGGATGGTAGGCTGTGTCATCTAGGATGTCATAGTTGGGAACAGTAGTCTCCAGACATTTTTCCAGTGCAGCTTTAAACTGTAAAGTCTGACGTTGTTGACGAATTAACCGAGTCCGTAATTCCCGACAGGTATTTTCTGAATGTAATAAATCTTGAGATTGTTCACCATATTTAGTTTGTAACAGAGTGCATTCCCTTTCTAACTGGGCTACACGTTCTTGGCTAATCTGCAACTGTGACTTGTGGGTGTTAATAAAAATTTCCTGACTCTGCACAGTTTGCACAGATGTTTCTAGCTGTTGGAACAGAGATTGTATTTGTGCTTGGGAAGTAGCTAACTCCTGAGCTTGCTGATTTAGTATAGATTCAGTTACACTGGAGCGTTTTTTTTGCCAATGTAAAATTTTTTCTGCCTCAGCTAGTTCTTGTTTTAACTGCTCCACTTGAGCATACAAATTAGTATTAGCTGTTTGTAACTCCTCGTTTAATATCAGCAACTTCTGAAATTCTGAATCTACCTGAATTTGTTTTTCAATATCAGGTTCTGCAATCCAGTCTTGTTGAGCTTTATTTTGCACATCGTTGGTTGCAGAAGATTCACACTGCGGCGGTTCTTCATAGACATCTGTTGCTGGGTTCAGGAGTGGTAAATTACTCACAGCCATATTTTCATCATTTAAAACAGAGTAAAAGGGACAATTCGCCTGTTCTGGACTCGGCGAATTTGCAGAATTTATCGTTTCTCTTGCTGTGCCGTTGTTTGAGGTGTCAGCTATATTCATCACTCTTGACCCACCTGCTTAAAAATATTCAACAAAGCTCATGCCAGGATTGCTGATCCAGTATGTTTAACTACGAGGTAATTTATATTCCCTCTAGAAGCCAAGTTTAACTCTCTTTCAGCATGACTGGCTAGTGTAGAAAAGCTGCTTATACCAGAGATAAAAGCCAGAAAGCTCTAACCTTGAAAGAATCTGAGTCTTTATTACCTCTGATTTTTTGTTGCTTGCGTCTTTGTCTTTTATTATGATGTAGTCTTTTTTCTGATCTGGGGTAGAGGGTGTGAACCTACTTGACGTTTATCAAAGATTAACCCAAGTCATCAAAATAGTATTATGATCCTGTTCCCATATTTTGAGCCACTGCCATGAGATAGAGATAATTGGCTATAAAGGTATTAAATTTTACAAGATAGCCAGAGGGCAGGAGACGGAAGTGCTTTGATTTTGAATTTTGACTTGATTTAGGGTAGCCAGTGAGGATGAAACCCAATCAGGGGTAATTGTTCTGGCTTGATTTCCAGTTCTGCTTGATCTCCACTGGGTAACAAAGGCATTAACCACAGACTGCTGGTGGCAATTGGCGCTCCATCATCAGTTTTTAAGAAGTTAGCTGGTAATTTTGTATTATCTTCTATTTCCACTATCTGATCAAACAAGATACCTAAACCGTCCGGTGCTAAACTCATTTGTACATTTCTTTGGGCAGGAGGCAACATTAACAATGGTTTTTGTTCCAGGGTTTTGAGATTAATTGCGACTAAATAAGGCTGTTCTATGTATTGTTCTTGTGATACCAGTTGTGTTAACAAGCAATAGATAGTTGGTGAAGCAGGATCAAAATGACAACCAAGGATTGAACCTGTAGTTTTTAAGAGTTGTTTTTGCGTTCCTTGATTGGTCACCAAAAATAAATCTCTGGTGTAGTCAGTGTTAAATTTGACCATTGCCGCTTGAGAACCATTTTTAGCAAAGGCTTGAACTAAGCCAAATTGCGGCAGAAAATCCAGAGGTTTGCTGGTATCTCCTTCTAAGGATATAATTGCTGTTCCTTGTCCTTGGGCAACTGCTACCGCTTTACTATCAGGTGTGATCAGAAAGTCTCCTCCTGGTTGGCTTTGTAAGCGGTTGGCCGTGGGTTTTTCTCTGTTGCTATTCTCAGCCATTGATATATACCAGAGTCCAAAATCCCCAGGATTATCTCTTTTTCCCCTTTGAATAACTATTGTTTGTCCATCGGGGGATAGGTCAAATTTCAGGTTTTGATAGTCTTTATTATCTAAAATTAGGTCAATTTTTCCTGGTGATTCTGGTTCTTTATCTGTGTTGTAAGTAATACCTGTGGTGACTGTGTATATTTGGGCTGAAAGCAGGTCAGGATTTTGGGAAGAACGAGCAGAAAATATGATTTTCTCTCCATTGGGAAATGGTTCAAAATCCATCACAATCAAATCTTTGGGTGTCAGTACCTTTTTTTCTTCTTTGGTGAGGTTGTAGAGTACCAACTTGCCTTGATATTCTTCATCTGCTCCTATGTAAGTAAGAGCGCGGTTTCTGCTACTGAAGTTACCTATAAACGGCTGTATTTCTCTCTTTTTTGATTCTGTTTCCGAAAATTTGTCTCTTGCTCCCTGCAAGGTTACTGTATATTCTGTACCATAGGGTGCTGGAGCTACTAGGGTATAAACCATTCTGCGTCCTGCCCAACTAATTTTACCTGGTAGCACTGGGCAATCTTGGAAGTTTTCTGTTTCTTGTTTGTTCTCTACAGGACATACTTTTAAATTTTCTTCTACGCTTTTAGTGTCCATAGGACGGCTAAAGGTCAGACTAAAAGCTGTATCCTCAGCGCCGATGCGTTTATTTTCCCAGGTAAAATTGCGAACTATAGGTCTGACTGCATCACCTTGCCAGATCATCAAACTAATCAGTATGCTCAGGAAGAGCATCATGGCGATCGCCACACGATCTAATGCTTGAAAAGATTTATATGATTTGATCATTAGTTATTAGTTATTAGTTATTAGTCATTGGGTTATTCATCCTTCACATCTCCCTACTTCCTAATAACTGTAGGGATTTTTGGGTTGGGGAATTTCTTGCAGGGATGTAGCCTTAATAGTGAGTTGACGTTTATTGGCTACATTTTCTGTAATCATCTGTCCTTCCACTTCCAACCAGCTATCTGGTGGGTACTTATCTCGACTATCTGGTAGTTGAACAGGTAAACCTACAGGATAGGCATCCGCAGCGCAACAAGTAATTACAAATCTTGCCAATACTAAATGTTCTTGATCTAATTCTGGGGGATGGATCACAAATCCTTGGACTTTAACTTTTTTACCTGCATGATCATCAGGTTCTGGATAAACATTCAATGTGCGTATCCAATCTATAAGCGATCGCTCCTCTGGGCGAACAGTAGCACGAAATGATTGAGGTTGGGAGCGAGTTGCCCCTAGTAAATCGGTGACACCTCTTTCCAAAGCTGTCTGAGAGGCAAAAACGCGAGGGGTGATCATAAGTCCTAAAATAGCGGTTGTTAGCAATAAAGCACTACTCCAACCAGGGGGAAATATATTGATATGCTGTTGATTATCGGGTGGTTGATCACGACGGCGATGTTTCCACACCTGCACACCTTTTAAAAAACCAATGATCAGCAAACCAGTACCACCGGAAATTACTAACCAAAAGTAATCCGGGTGAATCAATAAATTGAGTTTACCTGTTAGCCAGTATTTGAGCATCACAACTCCCCAAGCTGTAATTGCTGCCACATCTAGCCAAGAAAGTAATTTATGTTTAATTTTTGATTGTGTATTTTTAATGGAAGCCATGATTGATTAAGTGATTAGATATTTTGTAAGTTGTCAGTTATTAGTAACTGTAAATTATTCACGGCTGACAACCTACAGGTGTTACATAACGTGCAAGTTTAAGAAAAGGGTAGATAAGAATGCCAACTGTCCAGCTAAAGCAAATAGATAAAACAAGGCCTTGGGTTTAAAGATTGATAACATCAAACCTACACCCTTAATATCAATCATCGGACCAAATACAAGAAATGCTAGTAAAGAACCACTGGTAAAAGTTGAAGCGAAAGAGAGAGCAAAGAAAGAATCAACAGTGGAACAGATTGATACTACTGCGGCTAGTACCAACATAGCCAGAATTGATGTCACAGGACTAGCTCCCAAACTGAGAATTAATTCACGGGGTGCTAACACTTGAATTGAGGCGGCGATTGCGCTACCTATAATCATTACTCCTCCTAATTCCCGTAATTCTTGAACTACATTATCTAAGACTAGGAGAAGTTTATCTTTGATAGTTTTATTTGCATTAACCGGTGTGACATTACTCTGGTTATATGTTGCACCTATTCTTGTAGATATACCTGCCTTACCGCCAAGAATGTAATTTCCTGATTGCAAAATATTCACAGTTGGCTCTTGTTCTACCAGTGGGCGTTTTTTCGTTCGTTTTGTTTCTGGTGTAGGCGGGGGATTAAATTTAAGATAACGAACAATTGTAGGTTGCAAGTAAGGACTTAAATCTTTTTGAAAACTGAATACAAAACCAATAGTAGTAGCAATTATCAGGGATAGTAAGACTCTCAAAACTACTATTTCCGGTTGATCTCGGAATGCTGTCCAAGTTGCCCAAATGACAATGGGGTTAATTGTTGGTGCTGCTAGTAAAAATCCAATTGCTACTGGTGTGGGTACTCCCTGCATCAATAATCTTCGTGCCACAGGTACATTACCACACTCACATACAGGAAACAAAAACCCAATCATACTACCCACTAATGCTCCCAGTAGTGGATTTCTGGGCATCATTTCTACCAATTTGCGTTCATCAACGAAAAACAAGAGCAAACTGGAAAATAATACACCTAGCAGTAAAAAAGGCATCGCCTCGACTAGCAGACTCAGAAATATAGTGAAACCATTGTTCAGTTGATTTATCATCATGTCGCAGTCAAAAGCGGTTTTGAATTTGAGGGTTATGGCTAGTCATTTTATCTAAACCAGAATCATAAACAGGGCTAGAAAAGTAAATACTATTATGCCTCAGATAAATTGATCCCACAGATACTGAGGATGGTTTAGCTCAATCACCTGTAGGATGATAAGTTACTTCACTTTCTCCTTTTTTTCAACCTATTCTTAAATTTCTGCCCATGTTTGGGGATCATTCTCAATACCGTAACTACTTATTAAAGCGATAGCAGGATAGTACCTGGTTATTTTAGGCATTATCAGGAATAAAACCAATAGTCAATTGACCATCCTTCATCACCACTTAATACTCTTTGTTTTAGCTAGGAGATGAACTTAACTATCTGCATCATTCCTGTTAATCATACCCCAAGTGTATAAATTTATTCATTTCCTATAAGTACATGAATGCTTGGATAATGTTTACACTGCACATTATTTAAGTATCTATACTTAAAACCACTGGTAGTTTAACTCTAGATACCTCAATATTTAGAAAATTAATTAATAGGTAAATTTTTCCAACCTGATTAATACTTAATTTTTATTTTGATTGTTACTAGAGTCAATCGTAGTTTACTATCAGTAACCGAAAAATTAAGTATATTTATATATCTATGGATTACGCAAAATATAATCAAAGGATTGGCAACTGCCGTACTGCACCAGATACAAGTATCAGTAATTCAGTGAATTAAAATGTATTGGTATGTATTTTATTTAAGTAATGATACGGTCTAAATATAAATTATTTATGAATTATTTATGAATTAATAAAATTATCAATATTTTCTCTGAATTATTGATAAAAGCCATAAAACCGCATATTTCCTGATTACAAATATCAACTCAATTCTAGATAATAAATATTAATTACACAGTAATAACTGAGTAAATAATTCACTTATACTAAATATTGGGGACATTGAATGAAAATTAAGAATGCTTTGATTTCTATCAGTTTACTGTTTGCTGGTGTTGCAGTTAATACAAATTCTGCTCAAGCCGCAGGTTTTGTGAGCAACATAACTTATACAGATCCTACTAACGATGTAACATTGAATTCCATTACCCAAAATGGGACAACATTCAATGATTTCTCTTTTGTAAACAGAACTATTATCCAGTACAATACACCAAGGACAGATGATTCCAACAGTGGTGCCGCTAGTACAGATAGAGGTGATAATGTCTATACACCAGAATTACCTGAAGAAACTCCTGCCGCTGAAGCCATCACAGCATTTTTAGGAACTGATAACTTAAATAATATTATTGATACTGAAGATGTTGGCTCTTTCATACTTGACGTATTCTTTGATAGGGAGATCGTACAAGATAACTCAGGATTAGATAGTCTGTTTTTCTGGGAACGGGGGATGAATAGTGATCTGGGTATTCAAGCCTTGGATGCTAGTGGAAATGTAATTGGTGATTTCAAAAGAATTACAGAAACACGCATTGGTAGTAACTATGCTGGTTTCCAAATTAATACTTCAGAAATTGATGAACCTCAAAGTGTTGGTGCTTGGGGTGTAAATCTTAACGAATTGGGAGTTGGTAGATTAAGTGGTTTACGACTCACGGCTGATGAGACTTTTAATGGTCCCGATTTTAAGTTGATTGCTAGAAGCGGAAACACAGCCACAGTACCTGAACCAACTACTATTTTAGGTTTAGGTGCAGTAGCAGCAATGACTTTTCTTCGTCGTCGTCAAAGAATGTTGCAAAAGTAATTGAAATCTGCCGATCATCATTGGTAATAGTACATTTCCTGATTTTTGAAGATTAGGGAGTAAAATAACTACCTACCAGCCCTGACAAACTGAAAGTTGGGGTAATTTTTTATTTTTTTCCAGCCTGTCCCTTAATGTGTTCGCGCATTGCTATAGAAAGGATTAGTGAAGAATTCTTAGCGATGCTGGAGTTAGATTTGATGGAATTTCAAGAAAGGTTTTGGTGATTTTATTATCAGTTAAATCGTTGCTTATGGCTGTAAATTGCTATTTAAGGAGTTGAAAAAGGCTGTGGTTAATCAATAGCTGATTATCCTTAGAAAAGCTCAGTTTTGGGTTCAGCCTTTGAGGTAAAGTGAAGAGGAAGCCATCAAAAGCGCGGAGAATCAGAATTGTGAAGTTAAATAAACCAATCTTGATGGGAGGACTAGGATTGTCCTTTACCCTATGGATGTTAAACAGCTGGCATGATTCAATAGTTCAAGTGGGAGAGTTTGGCCTGTTGAGTGCTTTAGCTGTTGGTGGAGGTTTGTGGTTAATTAACAAAAATAGCCCACAAATCACTGAACATCTCAATGATTTAGTTGTAGATAGAGAGTCTGTAGAAAAAGCAATTACTAAAACCAAATGTGTCATTAACCAACTTGCACAAGAAGCAGTCAACCACCCAACCTTAACAACTCTACGGGAAAAACTGGCTCAGTTACCCTTAGAGTTAGAGAGACAAGAAATTCAAATTGTTGTTACTGGTGGTAAGTCAGTAGGTAAAAGTACAGTTATTAAAACTCTTCACAATGCAGTGGGTTTATCTAAACATTCTCTGCATTTTTCGGAAACATCACCTTTATTTGCAGAACTAAGTGAAAATTCCGATGCAGTCATATTATCAGAACTGCAAAAATCTGATGTCGTCTTGTTTCTTACCAATGGAGATTTGACAGATTCGGAATTTCAGGTTTTGCAACAATTAAATGCAGTCAAACTGCCAACATTACTGGTTTTTAATAAACAAGATCAGTACATTGCCGAGGAACGAGCTACGATTTTACAATCTTTGCAAACAAGAACTGCTGGTAATGTAGTTGCAACTGCTGTTTCTCCTTTAGCTGTAAAAGTGAGAAAACATGAAGCTGATGGTTCTGTTAATGAGTGGATGGAACAACCAGCACCAAATATTCAAGATTTGACACAACAGTTGGGGGAAATATTAGCAAAACAAACACAGCAAATAGTTTGTAAAACTACTCTGCGGAAAGTGCTGTTACTCAAATCTGAGGCGAAAAACTGTTTAAATCAGATCAGACGCGATCGCTCTAACCCTATCATAGAACAAAATCAGTGGATAGCTGCTGCTGCTGCCTTTGCTAACCCAGTTCCCGCCTTAGATATATTAGCAACTGCGGCTATTAATGCTCAAATGGTAATGGATTTGGGTAATATTTATCAACAAAAAATATCCTGGGAACAGGCTCAACAAGTGGCTGGAACTATGGGAAGCTTGATGTTGAAGTTAGGTTTAGTAGAATTATCTACTAGAGCAGTTACAGGTATTCTCAAAACTAATTTTGTCACCTTTGTAGCTGGAGGAGTAGTTGAAGGTATAAGTGCTGCTTACTTAACTAGAATTGCTGGTTTAAGTTTAGTTGCATATTTTGAACAGCAAGAAATAGCACTAGAAACAGGTAATGGTTTAAACTTAGAAAAATTACGCCAAGTTTTACAAACAGTATTCCAACAAAATCAGAAAATTGCTGTTTTGGAAGCTTTTGTGAAACAAGGTGTAAAACGTTTATTACCAGAATCGAAGTCAGTTGAAGTTGTGGGATAGTTGTTGTTACAGCGGTATTCCCTCTGGGAAGCCGCTAGAAATTTTTATTTTTGCTATAACTAAATTTGATCGCCATTCAAATGCTCAAAAATATTTAATTTGTTTTTAAAAACTTCCATATTCCTAGATTCAAATCATAAATATGTTTATATTTGGTGCAATTATTTTTTGTATATTATCTGCAATATTTATTTTTAAGGTGATATTACCTTTATTCCTGAAGATATTACAAATTGAGCAATATCAGCGGTTTGTTTTTAATCCCTTCAGCATTTTTATAATATTATTTATTACTATTTTAACTTCTGTCTGGATATATACCCAAACTGTTTTAATTTTTTCTGGAAATACTGAACAATTTACAAATAATATATCTACTCTTTTTAATTCAGATTCTATGCTCAAGAATTCAACAAATGGATCAAAACAAGCAACAAAAAAGCCGTTGTTGAAAAATGAAGACAATGCAGGAAATAGTGATCTACTACGGACAGGATTTTCTATTAGTCAATATGCAGATTGTTTGAAATTATATCAACAAGAAGACTCTGAAGTAAATAATTCAGAAGCTCTATTTTTTTGTCAGAAAACTGAAAAATATTGTCTGAGTATACAATATCTAATAAAATTTAGTCCTGAACCAAATCAAGAAAAAAAGCTAACAACAGGACAAACAATTTGTAAAACTAAAGGTTGGTATAAACCATTCAATCAATATTCCCAAGATTTTAATTTAAATTAATTTTAATCCCACTCTGAACAGATTATTTATAATCTGGCGTTTATACTCTTAGTATATTGGCACTAATTAGATGTTTACAGGTTTCACCAAGTCATGACTCCTCAAGAATTTTTGGACAATTTAGCCACAGCAGATACAGATTCAGAAAAATTGGTTGTGTTTGCGCGATACTTGGATACAACTGCGTTAGATCATGCAACAACTCCTAGATGGAAAAGTCTTGCTTACAGCACAGAGATTAAATTTGCACTCAATAATCTTGCTTTTCATTTAGAAGCACTTGCTGAAAAAGGTAACTAATAATTGAATTTTACACTTGATGGGTTATATTCAGATATACTTATCAAGTCGTATTTTTAAGATAAATTTAGTCAAAAATATTGCATTTTTTGAAAAGTTTATTTCTAACTTTTTCAGCAAACCCTACCTAGTAAAAATCCGCCGTAACTGTTGTGAAATTGCTACGACGGAGAAACTAAAACACCAAAATCAAAAGCTTTGATGACAAAGGTTGTAAAAAGTAAACATGAAGACTTAATTTACTTTTTACTTTCTGCTCTATCCTTTGATGTTTCCTACTGTGCTATATGTAATCAATATATCGGTTTTTATTTGCCAAGAAAGTGTTAGAATTATCAAATCTTCTGTATTAAAGGAAACAATCTAATCAGATAAATATTTCCTAAGTATGATTTATTCTGTGTTTACAAGGGTTTGAAAGAATTCAATCCAAAAAATTAAATCTTTCTCAATTAGGATTCAACGATTGAATTGTGAAATTACAGTTATTATCACCAGTGGTTTTATGGATAGGTATTGGTTGTCAAAAAGGAATTTCTTTACAATTAATTGGTGCGGGTATTGAACAGATTTGTCAAAAATACCAACTTTTTTATCATGACATAGCAGGTATTGCCACTATTGATATCAAAGCTTCAGAATTTGGTTTAAGAGAATTTTGTCGAGTTAATAATTTACCCTTAAAAACCTTCACAGCAGAAGTGTTAGCAAGTGTTTGCGTTCCTAATCCTAATACCAAACTTACTGCAACAGTGGGAACACCAAGTGTAGCAGAAGCATCAGCTATTATTGCTGCATCGCAAATTACATCAGATATAAAGTTATTAGTTCCTAAGCAAATTTTTCGTTTACCAGGAGAAGTAGGAGCGGTAACAATTGCTGTTGCAGCAATTACTAAATAAGCTCTATTCTATTCAAAATTTTTATCCTTTATAAAGCATATATTCCGATGATATTTTTTCTCAAAAGTGGTTGAGATAATAATTTTAGAGCATATTTCTACTAATCACCTACACGCAAAATATAATTGATAAGACTGGAAACAACTGACAAAACTATAGAACCAAGAAAAGCAGGTATAAAACCCTGGATTTCAAAACCTGAACCGGGAGTAATAGCACTTGCTATCCACAGAGTCACAGCATTAATGACAAAAGTAAATAAACCAAAGGTAATTAAAGTAATGGGAAATGCTAAAAAACCCAAAATTGGGCGGATGACAGCATTTACCAAGCCGATGATAATAGCAGCAACTAAAGCCGCAGTCAAGGTTTTAATAATAAAACCTGAGACTATTTGGGACGTAATTAATAATGCGATCGCCGTACCTAACCAAGTTAATAAAAAGTGTTTCATGTTATGCTGAGAATAACTATAATTTGCAGTTCACTTTAACTTTACTAGCGTAATCTTTGCAAGAAAGTATTCCATGTAGCTCCACCAACTACACCATCTGGTTGTAAACCATAACGAACTTGAGCTGCTTTCACAGCTGCTTCTGTAGCAACACCAAAATCACCATCTATAGAACCTTTCAAAAAACCTAAAGTTTGTAGAAGTGTTTGTAATTTTATAACTTCTGCTCCACTGTTACCTAAACGCAGAATTGGCCATCCGGCTGGGGTATATTGAATGTTGGGATTTTGCTTGTTAGTTGGGGTAGGCTGAAAACTATTTTTAGGGTTATTTGGGGGGGTTGTAGTTTTTTTAGGAATGGTAGATGGGGGAATAGTTGGTTTAGGTTTAGGGATGACTGTGGTATTATTTCTATTGATACTGGGTTGAGTGGGAACTGTAAAACTACTACTGGCTGTGGGTTGTATAGGTGATACTGGTTGATTTATAGCCACTGTGGAAACATTAGGAAATAGTCTTTGCCAGGTAATAGCATCTACAACGGTATTGGGGATTAAACCAGCTGCTTGTTTAAACTGGTAAACTGCCCTAGCTGTATTTTCTTGATAACTTCCGTCTACTGCACCTGTGTAAAAACCTAAAAGTTTGAGTGCGGCTTGCAATTCTATCACACGTTCACCTTTGCTACCAATTTGTAAGTTAGGACGGTTAATTTTACTGACAGCAACTGCTTGAGCAAGTTCTAAAGGTGCTGCCAGGGATGGTAAAGTAGATAGCGAAAACAGTAGAGATGTGGAAGAAAGTAACAGTAAAGAATAATAGTGATTTTTTTTTGCGTAGTCGGTAATATTTTTAGTCAGACTCAGTTTCATCAATTGCATAAAATTTCCCTGGTTTATTCTGATAGTCATTTTACATTTGATGCGATCGCTCTTAACTAACTGATAACTGAATTAATTACTTCTTCTGGGCCAACCAAAGATATATAAGGTTCTTGCAAATAGCTGTTAGCTGCTGTCATCGCTAACTTAGAACTGATTTTATGAATAAGTTTGGGAAATTCATGATCAAATTCAATTCCTAAGCCCAGAATCTCATACCAACCGTATATTTGAGCAATTTTGCCATTAGTTTGTTTACCCAAAGCATACTGTCCCAGAACTTTGTTTTTAGCGGTTTGTATTTCATCCTCAGAGAGTTCGGTATTACACAAACGTTCCACTTCTTGGCTTAGTCCTTCCAGCGCAATCTGAGTATTTTCCGGTGCTGTACCCATATAAACTATAAATGAAGCAGGATAAAGACGAGTTGAGTACATGGCCGAGACTTCATAGGCTAAACCTCGTTTTTCTCTTAATTCCACAAACAAGCGGCTAGAAAGTCCATTTCCCAGGTATGTAGACAACAATTTGAGGGCGGCATATCCAGGAGCGCTGACTGATGTACCCATATAACCCAACATGACTATAGATTGTTGTGTATTTAAGGGTTTGATGCAAGATTGAGGTTTAACAGAAATTGCAGGTAAATCTAATATGTACCGTGGTTTATTGGGTGGCTGCCAATCACTAAATACTTTTGATACTATTTCTAAAGCTGTGTCTAATGTGATGTGTCCAGCAATACTAATCACCATATTATCTGGACGAAAATGTGTTTGGTGAAATTCTTCTAAATCTGCACGAGTAATGTTATTGACAGTTGTTTCTGTACCTAGCACTGATACAGAGTAGGGGTGATTTTGGTACATGACTTTTCGTATTTGTTCAAAAGCCAAATTAAAGGGTTGCTCTTTTTGGGAACGAATATCTTGGATTGCTAATCGTTTTTCTAGTTCTATTTGGTTTTGAGGAAATGTAGGCGATCGCAACAACAAACCAGACAGTGCTAAAATTTCTGTAAAATCAGCAGTTACTGTTTTCAACGACAGTAAAAAATAGTCAGTACCAGTGTTGACACTTAAACTTGCTCCTACTGATTCAACTTTTTCAGCAATTTCTAAGCTGGATAAACCATCACAACCTTTTGTCATCAATGCTGATAATAAGTTTGCTAAACCAGCTTTTTCCCGATTTTCATAACAACTACCAGCACGGACAAAAACCCGCCCTGCAACTATATCTGCTGCGGGATTTTCTGTGACCAATAAAACAATACCATTGGGTAATACGGTGCGATGAATAGAAGACATAGAATCACTAATAGGGATTGAGAATAATAACTACGTAATTTTGTGGTGAAAAATAGTTTTTAACTAATGTTTTCAGCTATTGACTCTAAAAATACTGAATTTGCTGAGGATAAGCAACCGCTAATTCTGCTTGAGCAATGTTATTGTTATAACCATATAGGGATGTTAACTGATTTTGTCTCAAACTTAAAGTGTAATATTATCAGTTCCCACGGCAGGACTTTTTCAGCACACCTCAATAACAAAACTCCCAAGTTACAAGAACCTGGGAGCTAAAAATTTTGAGTTCACCACAACGCCGTCTTACCTAAGTTTATGACCTGGTTTTACCAGGTGGGAACTGGTTTTCCCTGTTTAAAGTTTCCGAGTACAGGCTCGGTCTACTGCCACAAGAACTTTTTAGTTCCCTTGTTTTTAAAGACATAGATCAAAAAACTTGGGGGCAGTCACCAACGTCGTAGTGCAACTAATTCATTATAGCTTTGAAGAACAATTTGTGTAGAGGGGTAGGAAAAATTTTTAATTAGCTATTGGGTATTGGGTTATTTACCTCCCCCATCTGCCTATCACCTAACTGGGATACCAGATAGATTCTATAGTTTGTACAATAGATTCTAGGCTATGGGTTGGCTGTTCTAGTAAGACGGTGATATGTCCTAATTTACGTCCAGGACGAGATTCTGTTTTTCCGTACCAGTGCAGGTAAGCTTGGGGAATAGCTGCTAATTTGTGTCTTTGTATTTGATAATCACTATGGGAATTTTCATACCCTAGCAAGTTGACCATAACTGCACCAGGAACAATTAAACTAGAATTACTCAAAGGTAAGCCAGCAACTGCCCTCAAATGTTGTTCAAACTGGGAAGTTTCACAGGCATCTAAGGAAAAATGCCCGGAATTATGGGTTCTTGGTGCAATTTCATTAATCAGTATTTTGCCATCAGCGGTGATAAATAGCTCAATGCCAAAAATACCAACTACTTCGAGACTGTTTAAGATTTTACAGGCGATCGCTTCAATTTCTGTTATTTGTGCTGGTGTAATCTCCGCTGGTGCAATTACTCGCCGACAAACTTGTTCTTCTTGTTGGGTTTCTACAACTGGATACGTAACTATTTCCCCATTAATAGAACGCGCTGCAATTATCGCTAATTCTTTGGTAAAGGGGACAAATTCTTCTACTAAGAATTGTGTATTACTTTGATTAATTACTGTTAATAAATCTAGCAAATCATTGATTATAAAAGTCCCCTGTCCATCATAACCATGTCGTCTGGCTTTGAGAACAACAGGAAAATGCCAATCTTTGATTTTAGATTCAATATTGTCTGATGATTCAATAGGGAAAAACTGGGGAACTGGTAAACCTAAATCCCGCAAATAGCAACGTTGATGATACTTATCTAATAATGGTGATAAAGCTGATAATCTAGGACGAAAGCAAACACCTTGTTTTTCTAATAAATGTAAAGCTTCTAGATCAACAAATTCATTTTCAAAGGTGATAATATCACATCTTGTTGCTAAAATTTCTGTTGCTTCTGCATCGTCAACAGCCGCTAAAATTACATCCTCAGCTATGGATACTGCGGGGTCATTTTTATTAGGAGTTTGTACTATTAATTCCAATCCTAATTTTGTGGCCGCATCCCCCATCATCCAGGCCAGTTGTCCACCACCAATTACACCAATCCGCTTTATTGACATCCTAACGACTCACGAGTTTCTACACCAGTTTGAGAATTTACACCACTGGCTTTTTTACATAGTTCTTTAATTTGCGCCTTATCTAACATTGCATAACTGAAGTCTGCACCTGCGATATTCACATCATTAAAGACAGAACGGAGAAAAAGAGCTTCTACTAAAACGGCATCACTTAAATCAGCCTCAGTTAATGTTACTTCATTAACCATCGCATTACTTAAATCTGCCCCATGTAAATTTGTTTTTGTCATGACTGAAGCACTTAATACTGCTCCTCTCAAGTCAGCACCGCTAAAGTTTGTCATTTCTAAGTTTGTGTTAGAAAACTCCGCCGCTTGTAAACTTTGTTTTGAAAAATCACGTCTTGCTAGTTCTGCGTTACTAAATGATAGGGGATGAGTCCAGTCTGCTAATGCTGGAAATGCCACACACCAAACTATAGCTGCTAACACTAATCCTATTGCTTGTCGCCAATACATCATTTATTAATCATTTGTAATGTTTCTTGTATTCCAGTTTACCGTATTATCTTGGCTTTAAAGTCTGTGCTGGCTGAATATTTCTAGATAATTTTTCATATTTGGCTAATTTTCAATTATCAAGAAGTAGAGAATTTTATTATTACTTTAGATATTAGCATTTACTCACACGTTAGTTTACATTTGTTGACATTTTCTGATTATAAGTAAAGTTTATTATATTTTTTCGTCAGCCATGATTAGTAACTGTTATTCTTTTGATTAAGGGTAGTAATATAAATTGTTTGACTTGATTTGCTGACATTTCATGGTTATGTAATTAGCGTTAATCCTATAAGCATTTATTAGCTATTCAGAAATTTCCGATCAATCTATATTCACAAACTAATGAAAACAGGACTTGGTATGCTCATGATTAATCATTACTCTATCGAATGGATAGAAGCTTGGTGTGTAGAAAATGGCTGGACAGATTTATTTGTAGAACGCCGTGATAATTATTGGGCTTTTCCCCCAGGAGGAGTTATGCCAGAACCAATTCCGGTTCATGTTTTGAGAATGATTAAAGAAAAGAATGGCTTAACAAATCAGGAAATGTTATGGTCTATGATCGCTGTAGTTATTACTATTTTATCTGTCTTTTATACCTTTATTCTTAAATGTCCCATGCCTTTGGTTTTTGCTTTTGCTTTTAATGCGGTGACAGTTGCACAACTTGAATTAGAGGATGTTTAAATTAATTATTTTTGCTTGGTTGCAAGACCTAGTTTTGAGCAGGTTTTGGTAAGATGCTGTATTTAATATTTCAATATATTGATATTTGTACCATTACCTACTCTTAACTACTGATAAAACAGTGATTGCACCGCCCTAATTTTATCGAGTGCCTAGTGTTAATTTACTTTCTTTCACCTACATTTTTATATTAACTGATTTCTTGAATAGAAACAGATGTTTGCCGATTTTGATTTAAGAATTCACAAACTTTGGTTGGTGCATGACTTGAGTCCGGTATTACAAGTTCATCGGATTTAAAGATAATATCATTATAATCTTGCATCTGACGTAATTCCATAATATTCTTTTTGATTTTATTAAGTTCGGTTTTAACTGAATTCCAGTCTAAACCTTCTTCTAAGAAGACATCTAATAAATTAACCCAACCACCCCAAAATTTCGATAGCAAGAAAGAAGTTTTTGGTTTATTTTTGCCTTTTAGACCTATTGCTTTAAATACCTCTGCACCCTCTTGCTCCAGTTGATTTGCCATTGAAAATATTTGAATGTCTATTTGTGGTTAATAATTGATATTATTTTAGTATAAATAATGTATTTTTATACCAATCTAAACAAAGTTTGCTACAGATAGGACATCCTCAAATAAAATCACCATTAATTGCAGAAACAATAAACGGTGAGGTTAACTGTACATTCGCATATTACACCTGGACTTCTCAATTTGATGCGGTACAGACACGAATTATACAACGCTTATAGTGCAACCATCTTGCCCACTACTGGTATACTTCACTTAAAAGCCGATGATGAGATTTGAACTCACGACCTACTGATTACGAATCAGTTGCTCTACCACTGAGCCACATCGGCATACTACGATATAAAAGCATAACATATATTTACAAAAATGGTAGACCAAAAGCTCAAAAATCGTTTAAAAGCCGAAGCTGCTGCACCCTATCGGGGATTAAGAAAATTTATTTATATTGGTGTTGGTGCTTCCGGTTTTATTGGTGCATTTGTCTTTTTCTTCCAACTACTAGCAGGTAGAAACATAGAAACTGCCTTACCTAACTTTGCCCTACAGACAGGAATAATTGCCCTCATGGTATTCCTGTGGAGATGGGAACAAAAGCACTCAAAAAAGGTATGAGTCAGGAGGGGCGAACGGCCGTTCGCCCTTACAGGATTCAGAATGAAAAATTAATGTTTCCACTGTCACCTGTCACCTGTCACCTCTCTTACTGCGGTTTCACTACATAAGCAGAAGAAATAGGTTCGGCCCTACCAATAGACACAAGTGCTTGATAAACAAAGGCTGCAATTTCCGCCCTAGTAGCCTGACGATTAGGATCAAGTTGTTGAACTGAAGGATAATTAACTACTAACTCTCTTACAGTAGCCGCAGCCACAGACCCAATAGCATAATTAGGGATTTGACTGGCATCAGCATAAATACCAAGAACACTGTTATTGTTAGCACTGAAATTTAATCCATTAGCCAAAGCTACCAAAGCTTGTACTCTCGGAATTTGTTGCTGTGGTTTAAAAGTACCATCAGGATAACCAGCGACAAACTGACTTTTGTAAGCTTCCTGAATTGCACTATAAGCCCAGAAATTAGTCTGAACATCCCTAAAATTAATCGCTGGACGTTTAACAGGAGGTTGTAAAGCCTTGGTAATAATAGCTGCAAACTGAGCGCGAGTTACAGGTTCATTTGGTCTAAAAGTCCCATCAGGAAAACCTGCAATAATATTTTGAGAGGCTAAAGCTTCAATGTATGTTTTTGCCCAATAACCATTAGGTACGTCTCGAAAACCAGAAGTACCAACACCACCATTATCAACAGGTGGGTTAACTGTCGCTGCTACAAAATCAACTTCCCCAGAAATCCGCGCTTGATCAATATCATTACCAATAGCAAGAATCCGGTTTGATCTCGTAGCGTTATTCAAATCGTAACGGGTATTATTCCGAATCAGATTACCACCGGGATTCTCATTAGTCCCAAGGTTAGGAAGAGCATTAATGGTAACAACAATCCCATCTCGCTTATTATTCTGAATCACGTTTTGACGCAGGATAGGCTTTGCAGATTCTGAGATAAAAAGACCATCTTGGTTTTGGGTAATTTGGTTTCCTTCCACTAAAGGCATAGAATCACCACCAATAGCCAAACCAAAACCAGTATCCTCAAATGAGTTATTTCTAATTTCTCCCTGGGCAGATTTAGCTACAGAAACCCCATTTCCTCGATTCTGAAAGAAAATGTTATTTTCAATTTTGGGATTTCCCTCACCTGTGATAAAAACCCCTTCTCTACCACTATTAGTAAAAGTATTGTTTTTGATAGTAGGGTTGCTAGATTCTACCCAAATACCAGTACCCCGTAAATTAGGATTGGTAATATTTACACCTGTAATAGTAGTATTGTTTTCTGCTAAGATTGTCACATCCTGTCTAGCAAAAGTACGACTGGTGTAATAACCACCACCAATAATTGCTGTTCCCTGACCTCTGGTAGATTCATTACCTAGAAGTATTACACCTGGTTTAAGTATTAAAGGGAAAGTTTCCCCAGTGTCTTTGGTATAGCTACCAGGAGCTAGTTTAATAACTGTATTCGACTGCGCCCGCGAAAGAGCAAAGGTAATAGTTTTATAAGGTGTTCCCTCAGTCAAACCAGCACCAGAACGATCTTGACCAATGGCAGGATTAACATAAATTAATGTTGCACTGGCGGGAATTTGGGCAATAAACTGAGGACTATAACCAGCTTGTACCTGATTAGGTGGCAGGATAAAACTACCAGCAACGACCAACAAAGCTGTTAGACTGCTGGTTACGGATAAACGAGAGATGTTAAAACCCCTAGATTTCATATTTTTGATGTACTTGCTTGCTGTACTTTCCACACAGTCTAAAGTAAGAATGTCTAACTGTAAAACTCATGCAAAAGCATACTCCATCAAAGACTGTTATTCAGTGAAAATAGTTGTTAAAAAACAATAAGATTCAGTTAATTTTCACCATCATGCTGAGTATGGTATTAACTGAATCTTATTCAATGTAAAAAAAGTTAAATTTACTGTGGTTATACAATTTTATTCTTGTTTATTCCGTCATAAGCTATAGATCAAGTTTTCCCATAACCTTTTCGACAGTTATTAGTAAGCTAAAGTTTCTAGGGTCTCTCTCAGGTATATTTGTACTTGCTGCTCTAAGCGTAAACCCTTGACTTGATCATTGCTCTCTAACTGCCAGCTTTGAAACCCAGAACTAGCAGAAATTGCATATTTTAGGCTTTGCCAAATATTTATGTCAGGAGAAAGTTGAACAGTGCTAGAAGCTGAAATTTGAGCCATAATTTTTTCATTCCTCATTTTTAACTTCCAGAATTAAAGAATTTTGAGTTTTAGACTAAAGATTTACTCTATTCCCCAAAAGAAATAAATTCAGAATACCAAATCTTACATCTGTGTATTGGGCAAGATGTCATCCATCTAGACCCTAAAAATCTAAAATCTTACTTAATCTTTTATTAAGATAACGTTGATCTAAAAGAAAATTCTGTGTTATTGATCACTAAAACCAGGGAAATACCCGGTTCAAGTCATCAAAAGCACTTATTTTTTTAATTAAAAAATAGATTCTTGTGTTTTTTTGTTTCTACGTCTACTAAATCTGTAAACATTAATCCTTCAATAGTCTTTAAATATCACACACTGAGGATTTAAACACCGATCTATCTGTAAACATCTTCAGTTTTCTGTAGTATTGAGAGCCTTGAGCGCTGAGATTGTTGGAATGTTGAAGCAAAAACTAAGTCAATTCAACATTCATCAATTCAATCAGCACTCAGCACTCTTTACTCACCACCTGACTACTTCGTCAGGTTGAGGGTACGGCGTTTAGTTACCATTTGGTAGGCTTCAATAATGTCACTTTCAGCCCAGTTATGGAACTTATCAATACCGATCCCACATTCATAACCAGCGTTGACTTCGCGCACGTCCTCTTTCATCCGTTTGAGGGAATCTAGAACACCTTCATATACTACCTTACTGCCACGACGGACTCTGACTTTGCAGTTACGGAGGAGTTTGCCCGATTGCACGTAACAACCAGCAACCGCACCACGGCCAACGGGGAAGACGGCACGTACTTCCGTTTGTCCCAAGGATTCTTCCACTAACTCTGGTTCTAAGAGACCTTCCAAAGCTCCTTGGATATCCTCTAAGAGTTTGTAGATGATGTTGTATTCCCGGACATCCACACCAGCCTCATCAGCAGCTTGTCTTGCACCACTAGCATAGGTGGTATTAAAACCAATGATGACAGCGTTACTAGCAGCGGCTAAGTCAATATCTGTTTCTGTAATTTCTCCAGCAGTAGACAACAACATCCGAATTTGGACTTCGTTTTGGGGAATCTGCTTGAGAGAGCCAATAATAGCTTCTACAGAACCTTGGACATCTCCTTTCAAGATCAGGTTGAGTTCTTTTAATTCTCCTTCTTGAGCTTGAGCAGATAGGGTAGTTAGGGTAACTCTTCCTTGCAACAGTCGAGATTGACGTTGTTGGTCAGCTCGTTCGGCAGCGATCGCTCTGGCTTCTTTTTCGTTCTCGAACACTTCAAACTCATCACCAGCCGCGGGTACATCACTTAAACCTAGTACCTCAACTGCACAGGAGGGAGTCGCCACATCTACACGTTTGCCTCTGTCATCTACCATCGCCCGGACTTTACCAAAGGAAGATCCGGCTACTAGCATATCTCCAACTTTGAGAGTACCGTTTTGAATCAGTAGGGTAGCAACAGCACCTTTAGCTTTATCTAGGTGAGCTTCAATTACTGTTCCCTTCGCCACACGATCTGGGTTAGCAGATAGTTCGGCTACTTCTGCTACCAACAGCAGCATTTCTAGGAGTGTATCGAGGTTTTCGCCCTTGATGGCACTAACTGGAACCATGATGGTTTCACCGCCCCAATCTTCTGCGGTCAACCCATAATTAGTTAGTTCTTGTTTAACTCGCTCTTGTTGCGCCCCTTCTTTATCAATTTTGTTGATAGCAACAACAATTGGTACACCTGCGGCCTGAGCATGGCTAATGGCTTCTACTGTTTGAGGGCGCACACCATCATCGGCAGCAACCACCAAAATAGCAATATCTGTAACCCTTGCGCCCCTAGCTCGCATAGCTGTAAAAGCTTCGTGACCAGGAGTATCAAGGAACACAATTTGTTGTTTTTTGCCATCATGCTCCACATCAACGTGGTATGCACCAATATGTTGAGTAATACCACCAGCTTCCCCAGAAGCCACCTTAGTCTTGCGAATTGAATCCAGCAAGGTGGTTTTACCGTGGTCTACGTGACCCATAATTGTCACTACGGGAGGACGACGGATTAAATGATCCAGATCCGCAATGTCAATCATTTCTGTGACTTTGCGGGCTTCTGCTTCTGGTTCAACTGTTTCTACCTCTACCTCTAGTTCTTTAGCCACTAAGGTAATGGTAGGAATATCCAGATTTTGGGTAATGCTGACAGCCATGCCTTTCATGAACAGGATTTTGACAATCTCTGTGTCGGCCATAACTAAGGCATCAGCTAATTCCTGTACAGTCATTGGCCCGGTGATGACCAGTGTACTTGGTCTTTCTCGCTTGACTTCTACTTCCTGTTGACGACGGTTTTGGTCGCGGTAAGAGCCAGACTTTCTATTTTTAGTAGGGGCAGCAGTAACTAATGTTGGTTGCTGTGTTGGTTTAGCGGACTTGGGTTTGGGTGGACGAGCAATGGAAAGACTGACCTGAACGGTAGCTGGAATTTCCAAACCCTCTTCATCTAAGTCTTCTTCAAAGTCGTCTTCGACGATGGGTTTAACTCGTTTGCCTTTTGGTCCTACCTTAGACTTCTCTTTAATTTCGTCTATTATTTCTTCTTCTTGCCATTTCTTACCACCTTTGGCTGGCCGTGGTGGTGTTGGACGTTTTAAGTCCAGTAATTCCGGGCTGATTACTTCATTGGAAGATGTATCTTTTTTCTGCCCGGCAGACATTGGTTTAGGTGGAGTAGCTACTGGCATAGCTGCTACTGCCCCTTCACTAGAACGGGTAGGTTTGTTAGGCCGTTGCACCTCAGTTATTGGTGTAGGTGCAGATCTAGCACCCCTATGTTCTGGTCTCGATGGTGATGAACGACCTGATTTTTGTGGTGTTCCTTGTCCTGCCTCTTCTCCTGTCCCTTTGCCAATCTTGGGTTTTGTCTGTTCCCTTTCTTCTTGATTATGCCGCTTGCGTTCGTGTTTGAGAATTGGTTTCTCTGCTGGAGATAACTGTTCTTTGGCAGTAAGGTTTTCTTCTAGTGGTCTTGCTGGTGGAGCAACCAATTGTGGTTTTTGGGGTTTTTCCGGTTTTGGTTTGGAAGAAACACCCTTTTCTGGTTTTTCTGCTTTGATTTTATCTGTTCCTGATTGACCATTGGGTTTATGATCAGGTTTGACCACACTGGGTTTTTGTGGTGTTTCTGATTGATTCTTAGATACAGGTCGAGTTGGTGGTGCCGTCGGCTTCATGGGCGAAACTTGTGTAGCGAAAGGCCGTGGAGGTGAAGGATTAGAAGGAGAGTTAACTGTAGCTTCATCATCTGTGCTATCAGATGAAGCTGGTTGATTATTTATAGCAACTGACGCATCTGGTGCGTTGGAGGTAGTGTTTCTCAAGATTTTGGGTTTACGAATTTCCAAAATTTGCTGTTTGTGGTTTGTACCAGGTCGGTTACTTCCACCTGTTTGGTGCAAATTTGATTTATTACTGTTTGTACCTAATTCATTTCTAGGCGAGACACCCGTGACTGCGAGTTTTTCCGCAGATGCACGAATTTGTTCAGCCTCGGATTCTGAGATCGTGCTGCTATGACTTTTGACCGCGATACTGAGCTGGTCGCAAATTGCTAATAGCTCTTTATTATCCAAATTCAATTCCTTTGATAATTCGTAGATTCTAACTTTGCCGTTGTTCATCCACTCTTTCCCCTTTAATTTACAGTTTTAGCGGATGGTTGCCTGGTTGGCGACATCTCCATCCTTTGATCACTGTTTTTTAGGTTGCCCTTGGTGATTTTGCCGGTGCCTCCATTTAGGAAAGAGAGATGTTTCGGTTTAATGCTGGTATTTCCATCAGGAAGGATTTTGGACGGATTTGCACAAGAACTTCTAGTTAAAGAGTTTTTGTCCAGCTTTTACTCCGAATTGCGCTTGATCGCTACCAGGTTTCCATGCTTGAATTTTTGGTTTTGCTGATTCTGAGTCTTTCACAACACAATCGAGTAAAACTTTCTGGGAGTATTGCTGATTCGTCTCCCTTAGTTTTGGAGAGCCGCTTGCTTTTACACCCATTTACTATTTTGGCACTAACCCCAACGATACCAGAGGACGTGATGAAAGAGCCAATTGTTCGGCTTTCATCACAATTTCTCTAGAAATTACCGTCTGCAAGATGTTCCAATTAAATTTGTTTTTCTTGGGTATTGCTTTGATTTAGACGCTGCCACAGTGTTTGATACAGTGTTTCTGGCACTGTTCCATGTAGCGATCGCCCTAATCTATTTTTTTTCTGAGCAGCTTGTAAGCAGCTACTTGTAGGACACATATAGGCAGAACGCCCCATGCCCTGATCTAATTGTACCTTCCCAGATGGAAAGACGCGGGCAATCCGCCAAAACTCTTGTTTAAGTCCTACTCGGCGACAACTCAGACAACGCCGATAATTTGGTTTCATCGGATTTGTGTTCAGCTAGAGGTCGGCAGTTTGTAGTCTTTGAGAGTTAGTGTGAACTAATTTTGACCCCGACTAATTACTTTCTAGTTTACCTTTAACAGTTGATTGTTAAAAGTTAATCACCAAAAGTATCGGCATTGGCGGGTTGATATTCCTCGCTCATGTCAAAATTATCATTTTCTAATTCTAATTCTTCTTGCTGTTGATCTTCTAGTTCCTCCATCTCATTTTCATCATCTTCCGGTTGATATTTGGCTCTGACTTCTGCAAATTTAGCATCCTCTGCGGCATAGTCATATTTGGCTTTATCTTTAATGTCTATTTTCCAACCGGTTAAACGAGCTGCTAGTCTGACGTTCTGTCCTTCTTTACCAATGGCTAGACTGAGTTGATCTTCTGCTACTAACACATGGGTTTGTCGGCTTTCGGGATCCATTAAGCGGACTTCATCTACTCTGGCTGGACTTAAAGCATTGGCGATATAGGTTGCTGGATCTGGAGACCAGCGAATTACGTCTATTTTTTCCCCCCGTAGTTCATTTACTACTACTTGAATTCTTGATCCCCTAGCACCAATACAAGCTCCGACTGGGTCTACGTCCCGATCTAGGGTGTCTACGGCTATTTTTGTTCGTGGGCCAACATAACGGGAAGGTGGGTTGGCTTCTCTGGCTACGGCTACTATTCTGACAACTTCGTCTTCTATTTCTGGGACTTCGTTGGCAAATAAGTAAACTACTAAGCCGGCATCGGCACGGGATACGAGTAACTGGGGTCCGCGTTGTTGTCCTTGGGAAACTTTCTTCAGGTACACCTTAAAGGCTGTGTTAGACCTATAGGTGTCGTTTGGTAGTTGTTCTCGTTTTGGTAGTTCGGCTTCTACTTCTGGCTGTCCAAAACCGCTACTGACTGCCAAAATTACAGATTGTCTTTCAAATCTTAAAACTCTTGCTTGTAAAACTGTGCTTTCTAAATCTTGGAATTCTTCTTGTACCATTTGGCGCTGTTGATCCCGCAATTTTTGCGCCAGTACCTGTTTGGTTTGCATGGCGGCCATGCGTCCAAATTCTCCTTGATCTGGGGTGACATCCAAGACTACAGAATCTCCAGATTGGGCTTCAGGAGCTACCTGTTGTACTTCTTCTAGGGAAATTTGATGATCAGAGTTACTAACTTCTTCCACTATGGTTTTGGTGGCAAGGACTCGAAATCCTTCGCTTTCTATGTCTAGCTCTACTTCAAAGTTATCAAAATACTCTTCGTCAAATTGTTTGCGTTCTAAATTTTGGGCGCGGCGATATTTTTCGTAACCTTTTAGTAATGCTTCTCTTATAGATGATTGTACAGCCAAACGCGGTAAATTTCGTTCTTGACTAATTGTTTCGATTAACTCTTTTAATTTAGGTAACGTAACCATTGACATACGCATTATCTCCTTAATTTCTATGTCATTAACCAGCAAAATTTTGTATTTTCAATCTTGGATCTCAGATTTTTATCTAAAACCCCTCATCTAAAACTCCTCATCTAAAACCCTTAATCTAAAATCTCAATTTAGTTAAATGCCCTCGTCCAGTTGCACCCTGGTTACTTGGGATCGGGGAATTCCAACTATTCGTCCTTTTTGATTTAAGTAAATTTTTGTTTCATCCCGGCGGACTAATTTCCCTATCCAATCTTGTTTTCCTTCGTAGGGTGGGGAAGTGGAGATGATGATGGGAAATCCTTTAAAGGAGATAAACTCCCTATCAGTTTCTATTTGTCGGGAAATGCCAGGACTAGATACTTCCAATACATAGGCATCTGGAATGATCTCTGTCGCGTCTAAGGAATTTTCTAAGGCACGGCTCATCCTTTCGCAATCGTCTAAACCAGTATCTTTTTGAGGATTACGAATATCTACTCGCAACACTGGTGGACGTTGGTTAGTATGAAAAACTATGCCAACAATTTCCAATTCCAGTTCTTCTGCTACTGGTTTGGCTAATTCAATAATTTGTGTAACTAGAGGATGAGTCATGGGAGAATTCAATAAAAAAAGTGGGCTTCTTACCCACTTCCTGCGATAGGGATATCTTCCAAGAAGTTCTGTGACGAACCGTTATTGATTCGCCCCTAACATGAGTGTAGCGTATTTTTTTCGTTAGTCATTAGTCATTACTCATTAGTGGGCATTGGGTTATCTATTCTCTCCATTACCCCATCACCCTAAGCTCTCTACTTCTCTCGAATTCCTGGTAATGAATTTTTATCAAGAACTGTTTTGACAGCAGCTTGCGATCGCATCTGTCTGGTTTGTTCGATAATTTGATCAATGTCTTCTTGGGATAATCTCTGGACGTAGTTAATCTTGACTTCTTCTAAAAAGTCGTTCAGCAAACTTTGCAATTCTGATACTACGTGCTTTTGCTGGATTTCTGAGCCTAAAACAGTAGTAAATTTTTCTAATAATTGACTAGAAAGCTTTGCTGCTACCGGATCTTTGATAGCGTTAACTAATACAGCATAAAGATTAGTGGTAATTTGATTAGCTAGTTGATCACTGAGTTGTGTTTGTGTTTCCCCTACTCCCGGTAGCATTAACAGGTTACGATAAACAGGCACTTGTCCAAAGGCACTGTTAATATTGTGGCGCAAAATCGCATTTACTTCTGGCTGGATTTTTGGCAAAACTTGATCAACTATTGTTTTTACTAATAGTCCTGTAATCGCTTCAATTTCATTTATATTGTTAATGTCTATATATGTACGTTCTTTTTCTGGTTGCAATAACAACTTTACTAATTCACCCCGCTGTATTGAACCTTGCATTTGATTGATTACCCGCACTACTACAATCTCTGTAATTTCTTCGGCAAAGTTGGCGACGATGGCTTGGTGTATTTGTTTCCTCACTAAATGTAAATCAATGAGATTTGCTTGATCTAAACGTATCAATACCGGAATTGTTCGCAACCAACGCCACAAGGGAATTAACAAAAATAGATCATACCAACGCCATAAAATCGCTTCCATCCAGCTTAAATAGCGATTTTTACTTTTAATGTGTAGGGTGCGTCCCAATAATTCTATGGCAAATATCAGTACAAATGGGAGGTCAATTAACCAAAAATCATCTACAAATTCCCCATTTTCGCCAATTTTACGGTAATAGTTAGCCGCTATGCCTGGACGAATCTGTTGATTGAAAAACTCTATTTCTTTTAACCAACCTTGCTTAGATAAATATTCTGAACTCCAGAAAGTATCAAAAGCGAGTTTTGCCGATTCTTGGCCAACGTGTTCTCGCATCTTATTTTTGATTTTTTCTAAAGTTCCACTTTTATTAGCACCTGCAAAGGGATTACTATCAATCATCTCTATGCTAAGACGGCTAATTTCTGCTAACTGGGTTTTTGCTTGAGGGGATTTTAAACCTGTTTGACTAATCTGTGCTTCTAAAGCAGTTACGGTGTCTAGATATCTTTTGGTATCCCGATGGGCTTCAATACCTTTAATTGGATCATAAATTTCGGTAATTTGCGGAACTCTGCGGAAGTAATAATCTCTCCAAGGTACATAACTCAAGTCAAAGAATACTAACCCTAAGTTGACGGTAGCGGTAATTGCCATTAACCGTTCAAACCACAAATTACCTTGTTTACGGGCTTTTAATTTAATCATTGCTATTTATAGCCTATACACTTCACATATACTTTTGTATGTAACTTATGCTCATACTAGGTATTTACTTTACTTTGTCATAGCAAAATCTGTTATTGTTACTGATGAAATTTTCTACATAAATGATCATCTATAGGGTGTATAATTTTACTGAGGACAGACAAGTAGGAGGATAATTTACATATTATTTAAGTTATTTAAGTTTATTAAGGTAAGTTGATTTAATTAAAAATTCTGTATCAATATCCTCTCAAGAGTAATTATATAGAATTTCTGATTTTTTAACACAATAAGTATTTAGAACTATTTTAATCACAAAAATATTATCTAAGCTTATTCTTAATGTTTTTATCACCTTAAAATTGAGAGTAAAAAGTTTTTCTAAATACACATAAATTTAATAATTGAAACCTCATGACAAATCCTCAACTTTCAATCATTATTCCCATGAGGGGAGGCGTTGAAGATTCATGGCTACAAGAACTATTAAAAATTCAAGGTAGCACTGAGTTTATTTTAGTTTACCCTCCTCATGTCCCTTTTTTCAAAGTTATTGATCCTCGTCTCCGTCAAATTAAGAGTCCTTTGAAGGGAGAAGTTGTGCAAAGGGTAACAGCTTTACTGAATGCTTCAGGCAAATATGTTCTTTCTATTAATTGTGATGAATATATTCATCCAGATATATTAGCAATTACAGAAGACTATTTTAGCAACTTTCCTGATAGTTATTTCTTTAGATTAAATCAAGTCCAATTCCCATTTGGCAAAGCCCCCATCGGTAAAGATTGGAATTCTCTAGCAAATATTAAAGATATTGGAATCAGGAAACGAAATGATGGAAAAACTTATTCTCCTGAAGAAATAGAATATACAATGCGAGAAGTTCCTATTGTTCCTTTGAATAACAAAAAAGACTTTTTTGCACTATTTCGAGGACGTAAAGATCACAGGGGACCACATCAAGAGAACTTTGATAAAAAAGTTTGGAAAAATGAGCTAGTTCAAGCAACACTTCCAGAAATAGCCACAACTTTTAATTTATTTGGACCATTCAAATATGTACCATTTTGGACAGCTGATAGATTGATGGGATTATCTGTACAAGCGAAATTTTTTGAACCGGGAAAAATAGCAGGACATTGGTTATGTTTACCAGAACAATTGCGTACAGAAGATAATCCTCCAAACCAACCGCGTGTTAATAGACGTTATGTTTTAGCGGAAATTTTACTGTTAAAACTATTTGCTAGTTTTGGTTATATTTGGAATTTGACAATTTTTGATAAAGGAGGAATTTTTATGGTTTGGTTTCCCAAAGATACACTTAGAAAAATTGCCTATAAACTGGGATTGAAAAAATCTAACCCTACGAATTAGAACGAAAAAATCCTGTTTATATTTCATATATCTGTGAATTGACAATACTTTCACAAACATTCTGTGATTTCTCCTAACTGATAAATTATTCAGATGTATCAAACATCAATACTCAATATCAAATCTAAAAAAAGCTATCTAAGAAACTAAGAAAGGATAAATTTATATGTCAAACCCTAACAAAAATAACCTCCCGACTTTATTAGTTACAGGTGGTGCAGGATTTATTGGAGCTAACTTTGTACTTCAAGCAAGAAAAGGAAAATGGGGTAATATCATTAATTTAGATAAATTAACTTATGCTAGTAATCTTCAGAATTTAGCAGAGTTAAAAAATGACTCTGGTTACACTTTTGTGCAAGGAGATATTAGTAATTATGAGTTGGTGAGTTATTTATTAGAAAAACATCAACCAGATGCAGTAATTAATTTTGCTGCGGAAACTCATGTTGACCGTTCAATTCTCACTCCCTTAAATTTTATTCAGACTAATGTAGTGGGAACATTTCAATTATTGGAAGCTAGTAAAACATATTGGCAAAAACTCAACTCTGAAAAACAGGAAAGTTTCCGTTTTTTACACATATCTACTGATGAAGTCTATGGTTCTTTAAATCCAACAGATACAGCTTTCCGCGAAGATACACCCTATGCTCCTAATAGTCCTTATGCTGCTTCTAAAGCTGGTGCAGATCATTTAGTTCGTTCATATTATCATACCTATAATTTACCGACTTTAACCACTAATTGTTCCAATAATTATGGACCTTTACAATTTCCTGAAAAGCTAATTCCTTTAATGATTCTTAATGCTTTAAATGATCAACCTTTACCTATCTATGGAGATGGTCAAAATATTCGGGATTGGTTATATGTGGGTGATCATTGTGATGCTATTTATCTGGTTTTAAAAGCAGGTAAAATTGGCGAAAGTTACAATATTGGTGGACTGAATGAACAAACTAATTTAGTGGTAGTAAACAAGATTTGTGCAATTTTGGATGAGTTAGCACCTAAAAATAATTTCCGTTATTCTGATTTAATTACATTTATTAAAGATCGTCCGGGACATGATCGCCGCTATGCTATTGATTGTAGTAAAATTAACCAAGAATTAGGATGGAAACCCCAGGAAAATTTTGAGAGTGGTTTATTAAAAACCGTGCAATGGTATCTGAATAATTCTGCTTGGGTAGAGTCTATTTTTACGGGAACATACCAAAATTGGATTAAACAAAATTATGAAACTAGATAGAAAATCAATAATTTATTACGTCATATCAGGATGGTAAAATGAAGGGAATTATTCTCGCTGGTGGTTCTGGTACAAGACTTTATCCTTTAACTCAAGTTGTCAGTAAACAGTTAATGTCTGTTTATGATAAACCGATGGTTTACTATCCTTTATCTGTTTTAATGTTAGCGGGAATTCGGGAAATTTTGATAATTTCTACTCCCAAAGATTTACCCTTGTTTCAACAACTTCTCAAAGATGGTAGTCAGTGGGGTTTAAAGTTTAGTTATGTGGAACAACCCAAACCGGAAGGTTTAGCACAAGCTTTTATTTTGGGTAAAGATTTTATCAAAAATGATTCGGTTTGTTTGATTTTAGGAGATAACATATTTTACGGACATGGTTTAACGGAAGTTTTAAATCGTGCTGCTCAACTGCAACAGGGAGGGTTAGTTTTTGGTTATAAAGTTACACAACCTGAAAGTTATGGTGTGATTGAATTTGATGCTGCTGGTAAAGCAATTAGTATTGAGGAAAAACCAAAAAATCCTAAATCAAAATATGCTGTACCGGGTATTTATTTTTATGACTCTCAAGTTACAGAAATTGCTGCTAATTTAAAACCTTCTCCTCGTGGTGAGTTAGAAATTACTGATGTGAATTTAGCTTATTTAAACCAAGGTCAATTAAAGGTAGAAATTTTAGGAAGGGGTTATGCTTGGTTAGATACGGGTACTCATGAATCTTTACATCAAGCTGCAAATTTTATTCAAACTCTAGAACAAAGACAAGGATTCAAAATAGCTTGTATTGAAGAAATTGCTTATAACCAAGGTTATATTGATTCTCATCAGTTACGTTATTTGGCTGAATCTATGGGTAAAAGTAGTTATGGTCTTTATTTACGAAGACTTTTAGAAGATGAAATTACTTTTCATTGATTATTAATTAATAAAATTCAGGAAAAAGGAATTATTTTATGCAGGTTGTCAAAACAAAAATTCCCGATGTGTTGATTATTGAACCAAAAGTTTTTGGAGATGAAAGGGGGTTTTTTTACGAAAGTTTCAATGCTAAATCATTTTTAGAAAACACTGAAATATCACTTTCTTTTGTTCAAGATAATCACTCACGTTCCAGTAAAAATGTTTTGCGAGGTTTACATTATCAAATTCAGCAACCACAGGGAAAACTTGTGCGGGTTGCAGTCGGTGAAGTTTTTGATGTAGCTGTTGATTTACGAAAAAATTCTGCTACTTTTGGTAAATGGGTAGGTGTGAATTTGTCTGCTGAAAATAAACATCAATTGTGGATACCACCTGGTTTTGCTCATGGTTTTTTGGTATTGTCTGAATATGCAGAATTTTTGTATAAAACCACTGACTATTATGCACCAGAATATGATCGTACTTTATTTTGGAATGATCCAGATTTAGGAATTTCTTGGCCTATTGATGGTGAACCGATTGTATCTACTAAGGATAAAGTGGGTAAGTTGTTTTCAGAAGCGGAGGTTTATTCATGAAAATTCTTTTAACTGGTATTTCTGGCCAAGTTGGGTGGGAATTACAACGTAGCTTGATGAGTTTGGGAAATGTAATTTACATGGGAAGAAATCAATTAGATTTATCCCAACCCGATACAATTACTACTACGATTAGAGATATTAAACCTGATTTAATTGTCAATCCTGCTGCTTATACTGCGGTGGATAAAGCGGAATCAGAAATAGATTTAGCTATGGCCATTAATGGTGTTGCTCCGGGTATAATAGCTGAAGAAGCTAAACGTTTAAATGCAGCGATAATTCATTATTCTACTGATTATGTTTTTGATGGGAATCAAAATACTCCCTATCGGGAAAGTGATTTAACAAATCCGCAAAATGTCTATGGTAAAACAAAGTTAGTAGGTGAAGAAGCTATTTCTTCTATTGGTGTCAACCATATCATTTTCAGGACTAGCTGGGTTTATGGTTTGCGTGGTAAAAATTTCTTATTAACTATGCAAAAATTAGCTAGAGAACGGGAAGAAATTAAGGTTGTTGATGATCAAATTGGTTCACCGACTTGGAGTAGAATGATTGCAGAAATTACTGCTCAAATAGTTGCTAAATTTCAACAAAACCCCTCTGATTTTTTCAGTAATAAAGGGGGAATATATAACTTATCTCCTAGTGGAAAAACTAGCTGGTATGGTTTCGCTAAAGCGATTTTTAATGATGATTTTTCCAATAATGAACGTAAATTACAAAGATTAATTCCTATTACCACCCAAGAATATCCTACACCTGCAAGTAGACCAGCTTTTTCTTTATTAGATAATCAGAAATTGTCTGATACTTTTGGTTTAAAAATCCCAGAATGGGATCAAGCTTTAAAATTAGTTCTTGATAGTTGAAAAATCAGATCCCCTTAACCCTTAATAAGGGGGTTTAGGGGGATAAAAACTCTGTCTCCTCTGCGTCTGTGCGGTTCATTTCATTAAAATCAAACGCAGATGAACACGGATAAACGCAGATATTTTTTATTCTTCATCTTCATCTGTTTCTAAATCTATATCTTCTAAAGATTGATGGGGAATGGCAGCAATAATGGCATCTATGACTTTAGAAACTGCTAATATTTCTATGTTTAAATCAGGAAATTTCTGACCTTTGGGTATTATCGCTCGTTTAAATCCTAATTTTGCTGCTTCTTTTAATCTTAGTTCCATTTGAGAAACTGATCGCACTTGTCCTCCTAAACCTACTTCTCCTATTAATACTGTCCCAGGATCAACTATCCTATCCCGAAAACTGGCTACTATGGCGATCGCAATTCCTAAGTCTACCGCAGGTTCTTCTACATTCAAACCCCCCGCAGATGCGACGTAGGAATCTAATTTTGACATTGGTATCCCTACCCGTTTTTCCAATACTGCTAATATCTGTACTAAACGATTATAATCTATGCCCGTACCAGCCCGGCGCGGTGATGTATAACTGGTAGGACTAACTAATGCTTGTAATTCTACTACTATTGGTCTTGTTCCTTCACAAGCTACTACAATAGCTGTTCCCGGTGCGGGGTCGTCACGGTTTCCTAGAAATAATTCTGAGGGATTGGGTACTTCTCTTAATCCATTAGATACCATTTCAAATATACCAATTTCGTGGGTAGCTCCGAAACGATTTTTAACAGTTCTTAATAATCTGTGGGAAGCAAAGCGATCGCCCTCAAAATACAAAACCGTATCTACTAAGTGTTCTAAAACCCTGGGGCCAGCAATAGTACCTTCTTTAGTAACATGACCCACAATTAACATTGTAATATCTTCATGTTTAGCCACCTTCATCAAAGCAGCGGTACATTCCCGGACTTGTGCTACTGAACCGGGTGCAGATGTTAAAGCTGGAAAAAAGACAGTTTGTATACTATCAATCACAGCCAAGTTTGGTTTGAGGGAATCAATTTCCCGGAGAATTTCCTCTAAATCCGTTTCTGGTAAAACATACAGGTCTGAGGCAATGCTATGATGTGCTAGGTCATCTTCAGTATTTTCTACATTGTTTTCTGTATTTTTAATTGCTTCTTTTTTAGTATCATCTGCCTCAGAATCAACATTTATAGGGTTAGACATTCCCAACCGAGAAGCACGTAATTTTACTTGTTGTCCTGATTCTTCACCAGTAACGTAGAGAATACGGTATCTTTGGGATAATTCGTTAGAAACTTGGAGAAGTAAAGTAGATTTACCTATACCGGGATCACCACCAATCAGCACCATTGAACCGGGAACAACACCGCCACCGAGTACCCGATCCAACTCACCGTAACCAGATTCCCAGCGAGCAATTTGGCGATCGCTAATTTGGTCAAAAGTCAGAGATGCCCTTGCTTTGGCAGGTTTCTTGCTACTAGATTTAATCCCCCCTGGGGCAACGTGCCAATTACCCACACCCCCTTTAGTAGGTATATCTACCCCAAAGGGTGTAGCATTCTCTTCTACCAAAGAATCATAAGTATCGCAATTTGCACACTTTCCAAACCATTGAGAGAATTCCGCCCCGCACTTGTTACATATAAAAATAGTTTTTGGCTTTGCCATGTGTAATTTTTCTTTAAAAATCTTAACTTTTCCTTAAGTTTCCGAAAAAAATCAAGTTAAATAATAGTAGTGTTTACAGCTTTTTCTAATTAACTAATGCAATGATATCTTAATATTATGGTAATAAAATTCATAATGTAAAAATTTAGTTAGGGAGCGTAGGGAAACTTGGAAAGTAATAAAGAAAAAATCCTGGTAGTAGACGACGAAGCCAGCATTAGGCGGATTTTAGAAACGCGCCTGTCCATGATTGGCTATGATGTAGTCACAGCTGGTGATGGAGAAGAAGCTTTAGAAATTTTCCACAAAGCTGAACCAGACTTGGTAGTTTTGGATGTGATGATGCCCAAACTAGATGGTTACGGCGTTTGTCAAGAATTACGCAAAGAATCCGACGTTCCTATCATCATGCTAACCGCCTTGGGTGATGTAGCCGATAGGATCACTGGTTTAGAACTAGGTGCGGATGACTACGTAGTTAAACCATTCTCTCCCAAAGAATTAGAAGCTCGTATTCGCTCAGTTTTACGCAGAGTAGATAAAATCGGCGCAACTGGTATTCCCAGTTCTGGTGTAATTCATGTTGGTAATATCAGAATTGATACAAATAAACGCCAAGTTTACAAAGGTGATGAACGCATCCGCTTAACTGGGATGGAATTTAGCTTATTAGAACTATTGGTCAGTCGCTCTGGAGAGGCTTTTTCCCGTTCCGAGATTTTACAAGAAGTTTGGGGTTACACACCAGAACGTCACGTAGATACTCGCGTAGTAGATGTACATATTTCCCGGTTACGGGCAAAACTAGAAGATGACCCCAGTAACCCAGAACTTATACTTACTGCTAGAGGCACTGGTTATCTTTTTCAACGTATATTAGAGCCAGGAGAAGAGTAGGTAGGTGACAGGTGACAGGTGACAGTAAGAAGGCAAGAGGCAAAAGTTTATTCTTACCAATGACCAATGACAAAATCTGATCCTAATCGAGTTTTACGGCGTTTACCTCTAGTTGTTGGGGGTTTAGGGGCTGTGCTGTTGTTTGTAAATCGGGTGTTAACACCGGAATTGACAAACTCCCAAGCACGGGGTGATGTGTTGGGAGTGATTTTAAGTGCAGTGTTAATTTTAACTGGTTTAATTTGGCAGCAAGTACAACCTAAAACCCCGGAAACAGTAGAACTTATGGGAGAAGAAGGTTTTGTTTTAGATCCAGATTTACCAGAAACCGTGAAAATAGAATTAGCTTGGGCATCTCGTTTATTGTTAACAAATACTGTAACGCGATCGCTTGTAGTTTATTACGAAGGTAAAGTTCTGTTACGTCGCGGTATTCTGGCTTCTAAATCGGAAGTAGTACCAGGTGCGATATTAAAAAGAGTTTTGGAAACACAAAAACCAGTTTATTTAGTAGCATTAAAAGTTTATCCCGGCAGAATTGAATTTGATTATTTACCCGAAAATACCCAAGGTGTAATTTGTCAACCTCTTGGTAAAGAAGGGGTATTAATTTTAGGAGCAAATGCTCCCCGTAGTTATACAAAACAAGATGAAAATTGGATTGCGGGTATAGCTGATAAATTATCTGTAACACTTCGTAATGGGTAAATCCAGTACCCCTCCCCGCAAGCTAGGAGGGGTGTTATTGATGTCGGTTTAATAAACTATAATATATATAAGCTATTGTATATCTAATTTGGATAAGGTTTGAGCATTGCTGAAGATAAGAAGAAGATAAGAATATTATATGCCTGTTCAGAAACTATAGAAATCAGACACAAAAATACCTTTCACTACGAAAATTATGCAAATTATTTATTGGTTATTAGTAGCTGTAATGCTATTGGGTGTAATTGGTTCTGTAGTTCCCGCTATTCCCGGTAGTAGCTTAATATTAGGGGCTATCATCATCTGGGGAATTATCAGTAGTTCCTTTGCTGCTATTAAAATACCCTTAATTGTCACAGTAATTGTTTTACTCCTAAGTATAGGTGTGGATTTCCTGGCTGGTTACATAGGAGCAAAAAAAGCCGGTGCAAGTAAATGGGGACAAATTGGGGCGTTTGTCGGGTTATTTCTGGGATTTTTCGGATTATTACCTACCTTACCTTTCGGTGGACCACTATTAGGAGTTTTACTAGGCCCCTTGTTAGGAGCAATTATTGGTGAGTATATTTATCAACGAGACTTAGGTAAAGCTGTCAAAGCTGGAATAGGTATCACCGTAGGAACATTGATAGGCAATTTACTTCAGGGTATTCTCGCTGTAAGTGCGGTAGTAGTTTTTATATGGACTACATGGACGCAGGTCTATGGTGGGTAGTATTTTTACGTAAAATCCAGCATTTTTATATTTTTTCTTCATAAAAACTTCATATAACTAAGAATTTATTCTAGAAGTTAAAAAAAATATAAGTGATAATTCACGAAACCTTTGCTGTACAATCTTTTTGCTTAATGTTGAACATACTGAATTAGTATAAATACGTGAATTATTTTAACCACTATAATTTATAGCAATGGACAAGGCGGTTAGGACATTAAGCAGAACTAAAACTTAGACACCGAAAAACTTCTAGCTCTGTCACCTGCCATAACTCTATTCCAGTCAAATCGGCACTTTTCAGATTTCCTGATGTCATCAAGAGAATACAACTCTCGATAAAGATTATATCAAGATGCCTGTGTGTATATTGCCAACCACTGACTGACTATGTAATTATTGAAATGTAAGGAACACACAAGGAACTCAAGCAAACGGCTACATTAGCCTACCGTGTTAACACAGCAATCATAGTTTAGTTTCTAAACTAAAACACAAAAAGACTTTCACTCAGTTAAGACCGTTTATTTTTTCAATTGCTACACAACTTTATAGGTTTGCTGTTCTACACGAGTTACACAATCATTTTTTCACAAATTTTTAATCGGAGCTAAGAACTATAATGTTTAACTTCAAATCACAACTATTAGGAATCGCTGCTGTATTACCAGTTGCTGCTGCTGGTTTATTAGGTTCTGCTGGTTCTGCTCAAGCTGCTGCACTTATAGGTGACTTTGCTCTTTCGGGTAATGGTAATGCTACTTTGTCTTTAGATTCACTTACCTTCAACAACCCAACAACTTTTGACATAATAGACGATGGTACTGTTGATTCTTTCACAGGCTTTACATTAGGCGATATAGGAAACATCATTAGTTTTAGTGGCAATAGTGCAGATAATCCTTGGTTAGATTTAGGAATTGATGCTGGTAGTATTGCAGATGGCTTGAACACCTTTGAACTAACTGCTGCTGACTACGTAACTTCGCAAAATAATGCTTTTGTTGATATCCAAATAACAGCACATGGTATCTTCAAGAGTGCAACAGGAGAACTTTCCAAAGGACAAGCGTTTTTAACTTTACAGAAGTTTGGTAACAAAGCTACTTTAGATGCACAATTAGCTAGTGGTGGATCTATTACAGGTTTGACATATTCTGGTGTTAGCTTTGCTGCAACTGCTGTTCCCGAACCTACCACAATGTTAGGTTTAGGTCTAGTAGCTGCTGGTATGACCGTAGCTCGTCGTCGTAAAGTTGTAAAAGCATAATTTTAACAACTGCTTTTAATATCAAAATCTGAATATTCGACCTGGTGGGAATGCGAGTTTACCAACCAGGTCAACTTTTTTTATTTGTAGCTATTCAATTTTTCACAACCATAATTTATAAGCTTGTTCTCATTCTTGAAATCGCAATGAATCTCCCGACTTCTAACATCAATTCAGAATTGATAGAGATGATAAAAAAAGTCGGGGATCTAATATCTATTCCAATGCTCTTTTCGCTTCTTTAGCTACTGCTTCCACCTCATCATTAACCAAAGTTTCTAAAACAGATTTAGCTTCCGCACCACCTAAATTACCTAAAGCTTGAGCTACTCGATAACGAACTTGCCAATCTGGGTTAGTTGCATAGGGTGTTAACAGGGGAACAGCTGCTAAATTTCCCAACTCACCTAGAGAACTAATAGCAGCAGTTTGCACTAAACCATTATCAGAACTTAGTGCTTCTTTGAGTAACTCAAACCCCCGTGGATCTCCCAATGCTCCCAAAGTAGCAATAATACTGAATTGTACAAGCCATTCCCCACTTCTACGGTAAAGTTGCTCTAAGTCTGCAAAAGCCGTGTGTAATTTCAGCGCCCCTAAACAGTCTGCTGCTGCTGCTTGCACATCCGCTTCGGGATCATTAAGTAGTTCCCGTAAAACCTGCAAGGATAAATCTAAATCCTGTCCTCCCAGGGTGTCCATTTGACTGACAGCAGAATAACGGACACGGGAATTTTTATCATTAATAGCGATTTGTATTAATTCAAACGCAGTTTTTGGTTCTAGTTCCCGAATTTGATTAACTGCACGGAGGCGATCGCCTAAATTCTCAGAACTCAGTAATTCTTTCACAGATTCAGCAGATACACTCATGTAATAGTCCTTTGTTATTATCAGTTGTTAGTCAGTTTGTAGAGGTTTAGCAATGCTAAACCCCTACCGTTCGTATTAGTTGGTAATTGATAACTTCTCCCCATCTCCTCAACTTCCCTACTCAGCAGCCATTGCACGAATAATATCACCACGAGTCAGAATACCAATTACTTTACCTGTATTGTCAAGCACTGGGAGACGATGAACTTTATGTTCTTGGATCATTTTTGCAGCTTCCTTAACGGATTTATCAGGGGTAATAGTCAGAGGATTTTTACTCATCACTTCCCCTACAGTTTGCCCTAATGCTTTATGTAAATCCCGGTCATAAGTTGCAGGATTTTGTAAGTAAATTACACTATCCAAAATCATAATATAAGCAGGGGGAGTAACTCCTGTTTCTTGCCACATTAAGTCTGTTTCTGAGATAATACCTACCAATTTACCCGCATCATTAATTACAGGTAAACCACTAATCCTTTTTTCTGCCAAAATCTGGATCGCTTCTTTTAAAGGAGTTTTAGGATTAACTAGGATAGGATCGCTACTCATTACTTCAGCAACTGTTTTAAGCATTTTTTTACTTACACCTTTTATAAAAGTCTTTTTAATTATTGTAAGAAATTATTCCCAATAAATAAATTATTTTTAATAGATTGTTACTTGATATTATTCAATATTGACAGATAAAATATAGAGCAGGTTTTAGCTTTCAGCGTTGAGGTGTAAGTTGAGGTGTAAATATTTGTGATGAATATTTGTAGATCATTTACTAGCAAAATACTTTATTGATTAGGTCAGGTTAAAATAAAAAAGTCTAAATATTATTTTTATAATAAAATAAATAAAGCAAAATCTTAGTTGATTCTCAAGTAAATAAAACCAAAATTTTTTATGGGTAGCTGCATAGAATCATCAAATCTACTGATTCATCCGTGTGAACTTCCTAAACAAAGAACCTCCGTAGATTTAGTTCAGAGAGTGTCAAAATTTCTATCTCAATCATCCCACCACCACACCTTGAGAGTAAAATAAAATGTATGCTTGGCCATAATACTCTTATGTGATAACATTCCTGCAAAATGGAAAAGCTAGTGAACCGTACAGTTGGAGTCTTGCGAAAAATCAGAAATTGCCATCAGAAACAATTGGACGTATAAATATATCAACTTTAAGTTAATATTAATACTCTGAGATTCTGCATCTGACTATTATGCTAAATCCCAATCTGGATCAAATCCAGTTGACGAAAGACGACTATGAACGTTACTCCCGCCACTTAATCTTGCCAGAAGTGGGACTAGAGGGACAAAAACGCCTCAAAGCTGCCAGCGTATTGTGTATCGGTACAGGTGGACTAGGTTCACCCCTACTGTTATATCTAGCAGCAGCAGGTATAGGCCGCATTGGTATTGTTGATTTTGACGTAGTTGATACTTCCAACTTACAACGTCAAGTTATTCACGGTACATCCTGGGTAGGTAAACCCAAAATCGAATCAGCTAAAAACCGCATTCACGAAATTAACCCCCATTGTCAGGTTGATTTATACGAAACTCGTCTGAGTGCTGAAAACGCCTTAGATATAATTCGTCCCTATGATGTAGTGGTGGATGGAACAGACAACTTCCCCACAAGGTACTTAGTTAATGATGCTTGCGTACTATTAGACAAACCCAACGTATACGGTTCAATCTTCCGATTTGAAGGACAAGCAACGGTATTTAACTACGAAGGTGGTCCCAACTATCGTGATTTGTATCCCGAACCACCACCACCAGGAATGGTACCTTCCTGTGCAGAAGGTGGTGTCCTGGGGATTTTACCGGGAATTATCGGTGTGATCCAAGCAACAGAAACAGTCAAAATTATTATTGGCCAAGGCACAACCCTGAGCGGACGCTTAATGCTCTACAATGCCTTAGACATGAAATTCCGGGAATTAAAACTGCGTCCTAATCCCGTTCGTCCAGTCATTGAAAAACTCATAGACTACGAAGAATTCTGTGGTATCCCCCAAGCTAAAGCAGCGGAAGCGAAGCAGCAAATGGAAATAGCAGAAATGACAGTCAAGGAATTAAAAGCATTACTAGATAGTGGTGCAAAGGATTTTGTATTGTTGGATGTCCGCAACCCTCACGAATATGAAATTGCCAAAATTCCTGGTTCTGTGTTAGTACCTTTACCAGAGATTGAAGATGGTGATGGTGTCACCAAGGTAAAAGAACTACTCAACGGACACCGTTTAATTGCACATTGTAAAATGGGCGGACGTTCTGCCAAAGCTCTCGCTATCCTCAAAGAAGCGGGTATTACTGGAACTAACGTCAAAGGTGGAATTAATGCTTGGAGTCAGGAAATAGATTCTTCTGTGCCACAGTATTAAATAGTAGGGAGCAGGGAACAGGGAACAGAGAACAGGGAACAGGAATAAAGATAAATAAAGATAAATAAATATTCTGAATCCTGAATCCTGACTACTATCTGTAACCTATCACCTGTCACCTGTCACCTACTACCAAAACTTTTTTCCCAAATCTTACCAATTGCAGATTTTCCGGTTAAAATAGTATATCTGTTCTAGTAAAATTCCCAGCGCAAACTTCCTTAAATCCTATATTTAGAGACTCTAATGGCAGCCAACACAGCAGATACTGGTAAGCAAAAAGCACTTAGTATGGTACTCAACCAGATTGAGCGCAGCTTTGGTAAAGGAGCGATAATGCGTTTGGGTGATGCCACCCGGATGCGTGTAGAGACAATTTCCACAGGGGCGCTAACATTGGATTTAGCCTTGGGTGGTGGTTTACCCAAAGGAAGAGTAATAGAAATATACGGTCCCGAAAGTTCTGGTAAAACTACAGTAGCGCTTCATGCGATCGCAGAAGTACAAAGAAATGGTGGTATAGCTGCCTTTGTTGACGCAGAACACGCCTTAGACCCAACCTATGCAGGAGCTTTAGGTGTAGATATTGAAAATTTACTTGTTTCCCAACCGGATACAGGCGAAGCAGGGTTAGAAATTGTTGATCAGCTAGTACGTTCTGCCGCAGTTGATATTGTCGTCGTTGACTCCGTAGCTGCCCTAGTACCCCGCGCCGAAATTGAAGGTGATATGGGTGATATTCACGTGGGTTTACAAGCCAGATTGATGAGCCAAGCATTACGTAAAATTACAGGTAATATTGGTAAATCAGGTTGCACAGTTATTTTTATTAACCAATTGCGGCAAAAAATTGGTGTTACTTACGGTAGTCCAGAAACCACAACTGGTGGTAACGCCTTGAAATTTTATGCTTCCGTGCGTTTGGATATTCGTAGAATTCAAACTTTGAAAAAAGGTTCAGATGAATTTGGTAATCGAGTTAAAGTGAAAGTTGCCAAAAATAAAGTTGCACCACCTTTTAGAATTGCCGAATTTGACATCATTTTTGGTAAAGGTGTTTCTACATTAGGTTGCTTAGTTGACTTAGCAGAAGAAACAGGTATCCTGCTCAGAAAAGGGGCTTGGTATAGCTATAACGGTGACAACATTTCCCAAGGTAGAGATAACGCCATTAAATATTTAGAAGAAAACTCAGAATTTACCGATAAAATTCAAGCGCAAGTGTTGGAAAAGCTAGATAAAGGGGCTGTAGTTTCTGCTAACTCTGTCAAACAAACAAACGAAGATAATGAAGAGGAAGAAGAAGAATTAGAAGAAGATTAAATTCATTCTCAACATCTATCTTATTATCTAGTTGATCTTTCCTAATCTCTGACTGGGAATGCTATATGGAGGTTGTACCTCTATATTTATATTCATTCCCATACAGAGTGTGAGAGCAAGGATAATATATTCTGACTTCTTGATTTCTTACATCTAAAATTCCACCGTTTCAAACTCAAAAGTAGCTATTAAACGATCATCAACGTAAACCTCAATTTTATGTTGACCAAGGGGATCTCCAGGAGCTATCTGCCAGTAATTTTCAATCACACCATTAGTAGTTGTTTGGGTACGTTTGGTAATAGCTGTTTTACCATTCCCAGATAGAGAGAAATTATCTTTTTGTTCTGGTGTAGCCCAAGTTTCTGGTGCTTTTGGTAAAGTTAATACTTCTCTCCATTTAACCGTACCTTGATAATTATTTAATTCAATTTTCCAGCCATAAGCATCACCTTTTTTTAAAGGCACTTTGACAGTGGGAAAAAAATTAGCTTTCCCTTGAGAGTCAACTATTCTGACACCAAATTCAGCCTTACCAACAGTAAAATTTTTAGTTTTAAGAGGTTGAGAAATTGCTGGTTTTGCTGCTAAAACTGCAACATCCTCAGCTAAACTTGTAGCTAAAAAGCCAAATATTAACCAAAAAGAAGTGAGAAAAAACCTGACAGATGAAATATTCATTATCAGTTAATGCCTAATCTATTTTTATCATAGTTTATTAATTCTATGCTGGGTTGAAAAATAAAAAAGGTTTAAGACTTACGAAAATTTGACAAAATCCTAAAAGTTAATAGTAGTTAATTTTGACAGTAGAAAATTTCTTAAAAATAAAATATTTATGATCAAACTGTAAACTTTCAAGGGAGATAAACTTTCTCTAAATCTCCCGTTATTTTGGGAGAAATAGAGTAGATTGCTGTTGTGTAAGAAAATGTATGTAAGGTGGCTAGGTATGCAAATAAATTTAAAAATTGCACCTTAAATTTAGCTGGTTTTAACTTCAACATTGCCGTTGCGGATAGCCCATGCTAATTCAAGCATTTGAGTCCAGCGTTTTTGTAGCTGTTTAGGTGTACATTGTACAGCCTTAGCGATCGCCTGATCATTTTCCATCGCCGTTTTTAAATTAAAGATTTGTTGTTGTTGTTCAGTTAATTGATTCCAGAACACATCCCACTGCTGAGAAGATAAACCTAATTTATGTTCTAAACCAGCACCCAACCATTGATGTACCAATTGCCAATGATGCTGTTTAGCAAACTTCTCAACATGATACTTAAAACGTTGTTGTAAATAATCCCGTTGACGACTGGTTAAACCTAAAATTTGGTCAATTTCTGGTGCAGAAAGGTCTTGCAATTTTAAAGACAAATAATTCATACAATCAGCTTGACCTTGAGACTCAAGATATTTCATCAACTCCGTAATTACGCGATCGCGTTCCGACTCCTCCGAGGGGTCAAAATTCGATTTAGCCACCATTTGTGACCTAATTTGCTGTACCGCTAAATTGCGTTGATAAGACTCCGCTTCTTCGGTCTTAGCAGAATCAACCGCCATTTCAATATCAACAGTAGTTTCCTGGGGTTGACGACGAGCAAAACCTTGAGCGCGTAACACAATCAACTGTTGATTTGCACCACCAGGTAAATTAATCCGACGTTTAGCATACTGCTCAGTAAAAGCCATATACTCAGCCAGTTGTAATTGAGTCCGTGGAGTGTAATCTTCCGGTAACTCATTTTCTCGCCGAAAAGCCTTAATTGCTTCGATATAAAAAGCTTGGAGAAAATCCTCAATCAGATTATAACGAGCTTCAAAACCCAACTCAGAACCGGCAATCGTCACATGACGATAAACAATAGCACCTAAACTACTGTGTAATTCTACCCGTCCTTGTCGTGAACCCAATTGATAGTAACGCAAGCATTTTTGTAAACGGTGTCTTGCTAAAGTAATCTGCCAAGACCTGACTTCTCCTGAAGTCTGGATACGAGAACTTTTATCACAGATCCTTTTGACTTCTTTAGTTATGCGCTGCGCTACAGATTGCACACACTTATTTGGAGCCTTCATTTGAGCTTGCATTTCCTGACAAAGCAGTTGCATTAAAGTATCAGAACTTTGATCTGATGAACTTTCATGTGAAACATCACTATCAAAAGCAGCTGTAGAATTTGGCAGATTGATAAAGTTAGCTTTCATGACTTTTCCTGGAATTGGTATTGCACCTTAACTAAAATGCAGAAACAGTTTTTAATGCCATTAATCAGGGAAAAGTCTTGCTGATTTAGATCCATCAAGATTTGCCGCAAATACGATAGGCATATAAAACTGTAGAAAATTTCTGAAGTTAAGGGCTTGTCAAGTGTGTCGCTTGTTTGATCAATAGTTAGATCAAAATTGAGATAACGGTTTGGAGAAGGTACTAAAATTAGTCCAAATCCTAAAAACAGCAAGATTTGCTGCCATCTCTTTTCCCGTGATCCCAGCATTTTTTTGTATGACAATTTCAAAATTGAAGTGTGTTTATCAAAATGTACGAAACAGAGGTTTATATCAGAAAAACTGTATTATACCCATGCGGCGGCTGCTTCCCAACCTAAACCCCTCCGTGTAATGATTGGCTCTTCATCTGTTAAGTCTAAAATGGTAGACACTTGAGGAGTAGGCTCTTCACCTGTGTCTATAATAATGTCCACCAAATTATCCAAACGGTCAAATAGCTCTACCCTTGACAAAATAGATTGTGAATCCATTTCTTCCATTTCATCGTCTAGGTCATAGGCTGGTAAATGGGCTGAAGTCGAGATAATCGGATTACCCAAAGCTGCCAGTAATGCCAAACATACCGCATGATCTGGCACTCTGATTCCTGTGGTTTTGCGCTTGGGATTTTGTACCAGTCGCGGTACTAACTTAGTAGCGGGGAGCAAAAAAGTGTAGGGACCTGGTATTAAACGCTTCATAATCCGATAAGCTGTATCACTTACGAAGGCATAAGTAGACACATTAGAAAGAGAGGGACATAAAAACGTTAGTGGTTTATCATTCGCTAACTGCTTAATTTTCCTGACTCTTTCTACTGCCGACTTAGCATTTAAGTCGCAACCAATAGCATAGACTGTATCAGTAGGGTAGAGCATGATAGCGCCACTAGAAAGCGCCAACTTTATATCCTCTATACGTCGGTTTTGTGGGTTATCAGGATGAATTTCAAAAATTTTGGCCATGATCTAACTGGAGACAGGTGACAAGGGATTAGTGATAGGTCATTGGTGATTGGTGATAGGTTAAATAATGTGAATAGTATTTCCAACTACCCATTACCCATTACCCATTACCAATAAATAATTTATGAGTAAAATTGCTTATTTTCAATGTCCTACCGGAATATCAGGTGATATGTGTCTTGGGACTTTGGTAAGTCTGGGTGTTCCCTTAGAGTATCTGGTAGAGAAACTCAATGGTTTGGGAATTGAACAGGAATATCAATTACGAGTAGAACTTGTCCAAAAACAAACTCAGCAAGCCACTAAAATTCACGTTGATTTACTACACCATCACCACCATCACCATGGCCGTCACCTTCCAGAAATTGAGGAGATGATTCTCAAAGCCAATTTACCATCACAAGCAACTGCCTGGAGTATAGCGGTTTTCCGCCAGTTGGCAGTGGCAGAAGGGGCTGTACATGGCATTGAACCGGAAAAAGTTCATTTTCATGAAGTAGGTGCTGTAGACGCAATTGTGGATATTGTGGGGACTTGTTTGGGTTTAGATTGGCTAGGTATAAATACGAATAAAGAAGGTTTACCTTTAATATACTGTTCACCATTTCCTACTGGTGGGGGAACTGTTCGCGCTGCCCATGGGCAAATGCCTGTACCAGTTCCTGCTGTACTCAAGTTATGGGAAATGCGGAGTTGTCCAGTTTATAGCAATGGCATTGATCGGGAACTGGTCACACCGACTGGGGCAGCGATCGCCACTACTTTAGTTCGCAGTTTTGGTTCACCACCACCCATGACTCTCAAACGAGTAGGACTAGGAGCAGGTTCTCTTGACTTACCCATTCCCAATATACTACGGCTCTGGATTGGTGAAAGTTCTATTCATCACAGTCATGTCAGCACTACAGCTACCAATGTTCTTCACCATCATCACCAAAATTTACACCATTTAGAAACCATTTCTGTCTTAGAAACCCAAATTGATGATTTAAACCCCCAAGCTATCGGTTATGTTTTTGATACTTTATTGGCTGCTGGTGCGGTGGATGTTTTTACTCAAGCTATAGGGATGAAAAAATCACGACCGGGAATTTTATTAACTGTAATTTGCTATCCAGAAGATTTATCTAGTTGTGAGGAAATTTTATTCCGTGAAACTACAACTTTGGGTGTTCGTCGCACCACTCAACAACGCAGTATTTTACAACGAGAAATTCAACAATTGGAAACCCCCTATGGTCAAGTAGGGATTAAGGTTGCATGGCAAGGAAATGATACAGAAAAATTTATTACCAACGTACAGCCAGAATATGAAGATTGTGCAGCATTGGCGCGAAAAAATAATATCCCTTGGCGGGAAATTCACCGTTTAGCTCTACAGAGTTGGTACAATCTTAATTTACAATATCAACCATAAAATCGGAGTGTGTATATGATTTTTGTGTTAAGTATTTAGCAATTTTTAATTATTTTAGAAAAACAGGGATCAGAATCAAAAAATACTGAAACCTGTTTTTAATAGTTTTAAATTTAATCCGCTTTTCTTAAAGTCTTGTTTATTGCTTTTCCAGCATCTTCTGCTTGGCGTTGAATATTTTTACCAATATCTTCTGTTCCCTGTTCTACTGTTTTCTTTAGGTCTTGGCTTGTACTTTTGATATTTTGCTGAAGATTTTCTACACTTTCTTTTGTTCCTTGGGTGACATCTTCTTTTAACTGTTCTGCTGAACTTCCCATGTCTTTACCCCAATCTTGTAACTTTTCACCCAAGTTTTTGCTTTCAGAATAATTGTTAACTACTTTGGGCATTTCGGCATTTTTGGGTGCTTCTTTAGCTACGCTAGAGCCATCACAGGCTTGAATTGACAACATAAATGTAGCTGCCAAAAAGACAATTATAATTTTTGCTAGTTGCAAACTTTGAAACCAATTAATTACTTTTTTCATGTTTTTCTCCTACACGACTCCTATCAAGTGTAATATTCTTTATATAAATCTACCTCTACCGTGGGTGACATTTTCTCTTTCTTGGTAATTTAGTTTTTCTACCCAGAGATAGATATAATTTAATATAATCATTTGGGTAATTTTCATCTTCATATCTGACTAAAAATGAAAAAAATTTTACGCTGGTTTATTCTCGGAGGAACTCTATTTTTTGTAGGTACAGCCTTAAAGGATAATTGGTTAGAAGTAAGTTCTATTCGTATTGATGCCGCAGGATGGTCAGTTTTAGCAGTTGCTACAGGTGTAACCTTATTGGCTCACATTTGGGCTGGCTGGATGTGGACATGGATTTTAAAAGAATTAAATCAGTCTGTATCACCTGGGGAATTTATTCAGGTTTATCTGAAAACAAATGTCGCTAAATATTTACCTGGTAATGTTTGGCATTATTATGGGCGAATTTTAGCAGCTAAAAATGCTAATGTTGATCCTGGTGCTGCGACTTTAAGTGTTTTACTAGAACCCTTACTGATGGCTGCTGCGGCTTTAATTATGGTGATTTTATTTGCTGGTCAATTAGCGTTTAACAATACTAATATCTGGATAAGTTTTATAAAATTTATTAGTTTATTTCTCTTACTTGCTGCTGTACATCCTTTGGTTCTAAATCCTATAATTAAATTTTTAACCAAATTTAAAAATAACAGGTTAAATAATCAAAATTCCCAATCTGAGAATCAGTCTATAATTGTTTTAAATATTGCACGCTACCCTTTACTTCCTTTGTTGGGGGAATTAATTTTTCTGCTGTTACGCGGAACTGGGTTTATACTAACAATGTTTGCTTTACACTCGTTTAGCTGGAGTCAGATACCTTTATTACTGGGTGCTTTTAGTTTTGCTTGGGTACTAGGGTTAGTTATACCAGGCGCTCCTGGTGGTTTGGGGGTATTTGAAGCTACGGCAATCGCTATTTTACAACATCGTTTTCCTGCTGCTTTGGTAATTAGCTCAATCACGCTTTATCGTCTCATTAGCATTTTTGCTGAAATTTCTGGTGCTGGTCTAGCTTCCCTGGATGAACGTCTTTTTAGTTAATGTTTATGAATACACACTCTAAACCTAGAAAAAATTCCGCCTTTAAACATCTAATGTCTATCCATTGGTGGATGTCAATTGGTTATTTAATACTGTTTTTCACTGGAACATTAATGTCCAGGTTAGAGGATGGGGTTTTTATGCGTCCTTCTCTTTACGATTTTCATAAATCCATTGGTGCTTTAACAATGGCCATTCTCACTTGGCGAATTTTAGTATTATTGCGGGTTTGGTGGCGCAAATATACAAAAAGATTTCCCAAATTTACCCGCGAATGGATAAAAACTGTCACCCTTCATACCAGTTTATATATCTTTATGTGGGTTGTTCCTGTGACTGGTTTCTTACTTTCCAATTCCTATAAAAGTAATAATGTCAAAGTTTTTGGAATTCTTTTACCTGATATGTTCCCCGAAAATTCAGACATGGTGGAAATTGGTAGAAATTTACATTTTTGGTTAGCATACACATTTTTGGCTTTTACTATTTTACATACGATCCAACAAAAAAAAGTGGTGCGATCGCTCTGGCGCAGATTTACCAAAGCTATCACACCCAAAAATAATTTATCTAGTAACCAATGAATCACCTAGTTCATCATTTGTCGTGGTCTTGTTGATGATTATTTGTGTTATTGTCTACTTCCAATAACCGAGACATAAATACATCCGGTTTTCTACTCATCACCGATATCACTTTATCAATGCCAATAACTTCATTGATATTAACTACCATTTCCCATAAAGTATCTTCTTCTGTCTCTTTGTTGTGAGTTTTATGTTTAAACCACAATAAATCATCTGCAACCTTCATAATCCTAGCAAAGTACCATTTGTCCCGTATTAGCAACCATATTTCCTTCTCTACGTAGTTTTGCAGAATAGATTTCATAATATGTGAGATAAAAAAAACTTATGAATTACATAATACTCACATATCAAAAGACATAGCAACTGTAATTATAATTATCTTCGGGAATTAAATATTACCTACACCCAATTAAAAATTCTGGATATTCCCAAAATTAGCAACTAATCATTATTGTCACCTAACTTACCAAGTAATTGCTGAATTACATGAGCATCCTCAGCATCAGGAACTTTACTGAGATAACCTTGTAAATCTTCCACAGCTTGGGTAAAATGACCAAGTTGATAATACAGTAAACCTCGATCCCTGATTTCTAAACTCACACCAGGAAACAACAATAAAATTCGCTCTACCACAGATAGAGTTTTTTCTAAATCCTGCTTTTGTAAATAAATATATTTTAAATTAGTCAGCATCCTAGCTAAAAAATGCTTGTTACTGACAACTGCTAAAAATTCAGGTTGTAAAGTTACCTCTTGTTGATAAATTTGTGATAACCTTTCCTGACAGTCTTGAGGAAACATCACCTCACCACCATTGAAAGCATCCACAAAAATTTCTATATCTGCAATATCTGGACGAATTAAAAAATGTCCTGGCATTCCTATTCCCACCATCGGGAAATCAATCCGTTTTCCTACCTCCATATAAACTAAAGCTAACGTAATCGGAATCCCAGTTCTGCGTTCTATAACATCATTGAAAAAACTGTTACGCGGATCATAATAATCGCCTTTATTGCCGGTAAAACCCAATTCGTCGTATAAATACTGGTTAATACTTTGAATTATCCGCAGAGGATAACGGGAAGATGGTAAACGTTCTTCTAATTCTGTCGCCATTGTATCAAGGGCATTTAAGTATTCTTCCGGATCAATATCTGGATATTCTTCTTGGGAAATATATAAAGCAGCTTTAGCCAAGTTGATAGACTCGTCAGGTTGTTGAATCTCTTGGTAAAAATATTGACGTGCTGACGAGAAGTTCATAAGCAATAGGGATGAGGCGACATATTACTATTTTAAGGTAATTGCGGGCGTTTGGAGCAGAAAACACCAACAATCAATAGCTTTTTCATAGCGTTGATTAAATCAATATTTATACTAGCTTCACGATAACTTTAAACATAAATATTGGTTAGATATGCTGACTGATGAGTATACAAGCCTTGTCAAGTAAGTATTTCAACGCTACCGCCCCGGAAAGTAGTAGCTTTTCTTTCAGTAAATGTTCTGTGAAGTTGGTAAAAACTGCTTTACAGGCATAAGAAGCCAGTATTACTATCAGTGGCATTGAAGGCAAGAAAAAACTCGTTTTTCAGGGAAATAAGATTATGACTACAGTGAATGTATTGAAAAAATTATCAATGGCTGCCGCAGGTGCAGCGGTAGTTACTCTGGGTGCAGTAGGAAACGCTCAAGCTGCTAGTATTAATCGTTCTGATTTTAATGCTGATGCAGTTAATTTTGATTTTGAAAGCTCTGCACCAAACAGCACAGTTGCTACTGATGGTAATGTAACCGTAACAAATGGTAGAATACTTTCTGTTGGTTCGATTGGTTCAGTCAGTGGAAATACCTATTATGATGGGGCAGACGCATCGGTAATCCGTTTTGATTTTCTTAATCCAGTATCTGCTTTTGGTCTTGATTTTTTAGCCAATAATGCTGACATTACTCTTAGCATCTTTGACAACGCCAATAATTTAATTGAAAACCTTACTCTAGACTGGACAACATTGCCTCGTGCTGGTGGTTTTCCAAATGGTTTCATTGGTTTAAATGCAGGGAGTAATTCAATTGCTTATGCTACCATTGACACACCTCTTAATGGGAATGAATTATACGTTGATAACCTTGTTTATCAATATGCTACTGCTACTGCCGTTCCCGAACCTGCTTCCCTGATTGGTATCTTAGGTTTAGGTGCTTTTGGCGTTACCTCTCTTCGCAAACGCAAAACCGCAGTTAAAGCATAAATTAATTTATCACTAAATATAATTCAATCCCTGCCTTGTCAAATCTAGACATGGCATTTTTATTTTTAATACCACAGACTTCCAATTTCTTCTATTTAATAATGTTAAAATGACACTCATTACAAAAACGCTCCCGTTCCCTGAGCGAAGTGGAAGGGAAAAGTATGTAGGGATTTAGCACTACTAAACCCTTACCTGATCGTTATTCATTTTTATTCTGCCAAATTCACACAAATCTAGCCAATAACTCCTCACGAGATAATTGTAAAAGCAAAGGAGTAAATTCTTCTCTATTCATAGCAATGAGAGGATTGATAATTGTTGCTAACTGTGAATCAATTGCACCAAACCGCACTTGTAAAATACTTTCAATCATAGCCCGTCGTTCTCTTTCTACACCTTCTCGTTGTCCTTCTTGTCGTCCTTCTTGTCGTCCTTCTTGTCGTCCTTCTTGAAGTCCTTGTTTTTTAAGTTCTTCTAATTGTTGTTGATACATTTCTGATAGTTTCATAATTAACTCCTGATCATCTTGATCAATATCTTGTTCTTGACGCTGACGAGCCGATAATACAGCAATTAGGTTATGTACTAATTCTATAATATCCCCAAGAAATGGACTATTATTTGCTAGTGCTTCTAATTGTTCCACTGCTTGTCTTTGTACTTTTCCTTTTCCTAATATCCGCAGAAACAGCGTTTCGGGTGTACTGGGTAGTTGATGAATTGCCACAACTACGGTTTTTAATCCTTTTGGCAAAAAATAGATGCCTTTCCCCCATATATCTTCATTTACAATACCATTAAAGCTCTCTAGTATTTCTACTGATGCTGTAGGCGTAAAAATCCACAGATAAGGCAATTCAGCTTCATTGATTCGCGTATCATTGCGTTTAGCTTGCCTTTCTAGTTCTGCATGAATGTCAAACAGTTTACCCATACAACTGCGAATTTCACTCTTGCTGACAGGGTTACGGAATGGTTCAAATATGGCATAACTTGTAGCCATTTTCCCTATTATTCCCAGGGTTTCTAGACTTTTTGTTGGTTGGGGTGAAGGAATAAATAATACGTCAACTTGTCTGACTTCTGCGGTGATATCTTTGCTGGTTTCTACTTGCCCATAAGGTGTTAATAGTTCCGTTAGATATTGTTTGGCGAATTGATCATGTATAAACCGAGTCATTAGATTTTAATCCCTGCTTTCATCCTGTTCATCCTTTAATCTTGAGTATCCTGTTCGCGCAGCGTGGCGTATGACTCCTACGTCGTCACGCAAGCTATAGCCACTTCTGACAATTTTGGATCAAGTCTTAATAATGAATTTAAGGCAAAGAAGGGGTCGTTCAGTGCTAACCTTAGAGATGATATTGCTTGATCTTCTGGTCTTTAACGACCGATACTGAAAACTAGCTTCATTACATTAGGCGCAGCATGGTCACCACCGCAGAAAAAACAAACATAGGTTACATTACCCAAATTATTGGTCCGGTTGTAGACGTTAAATTCCCTGGCGGTAAATTACCCCAAATCTACAATGCTTTGACCATCAATGGTACTAACGAAGCTGGGCAAGAAATCAGCCTCACCGTTGAAGTACAGCAACTTTTAGGCGATAACCAAGTTAGAGCCGTAGCTATGAGTACCACTGACGGTTTAACCCGTGGTCTGGAAGTTGTTGATACTGGCGCTCCTATCAGCGTACCCGTAGGTAAAGCTACTCTAGGTCGTATTTTCAACGTTTTAGGCGAACCCGTAGACAACCGAGGCCCTGTAAACGCTGAATCTACTCTCCCCATTCACCGTGATGCTCCCAAACTCACAGAATTGGAAACCAAACCTTCTGTATTTGAAACCGGGATTAAAGTTGTTGACTTGTTAACTCCCTACCGTCGTGGTGGAAAAATTGGTCTATTTGGCGGTGCTGGTGTTGGTAAAACCGTGATCATGATGGAATTGATCAACAACATCGCTACTCAACACGGTGGTGTGTCTGTATTTGCTGGTGTAGGTGAACGCACCCGTGAAGGTAATGACCTCTACAACGAAATGATGGAATCTGGGGTAATCAACAAAGATAACCTCAATGAATCTAAAATTGCTCTAGTTTATGGTCAAATGAATGAACCACCCGGTGCGAGAATGCGGGTTGGTTTGTCTGGTTTGACCATGGCTGAATACTTCCGTGATGTAAACAAGCAAGACGTACTTTTGTTTGTTGACAATATTTTCCGCTTTGTACAAGCTGGTTCTGAAGTATCTGCGCTCTTGGGTCGGATGCCTTCTGCTGTAGGATATCAGCCTACTCTCGGTACTGACGTAGGTGCTTTACAAGAACGGATTACCTCTACAACTGAAGGTTCTATTACTTCTATTCAAGCTGTATATGTACCTGCGGATGACTTAACTGACCCCGCACCTGCTACTACCTTTGCTCACTTAGACGGTACAACAGTATTGTCTCGTGGTTTGGCATCTAAAGGTATCTATCCTGCGGTTGATCCTCTGGGTTCTACTTCGACAATGTTGCAACCCAACATCGTTGGTAAGGAACACTACGATACTGCTCGTGCTGTTCAATCAACCTTACAACGTTACAAAGAATTACAAGATATTATTGCTATTCTCGGTTTAGATGAATTGTCTGAAGACGACCGTCTGACCGTAGCACGCGCTCGTAAAATCGAACGTTTCTTATCTCAACCCTTCTTCGTAGCTGAAGTATTTACCGGTTCTCCTGGTAAGTATGTGAAATTGGAAGACACCATCAAAGGTTTCCAAAGAATTCTAGCTGGCGAATTGGATGATCTGCCAGAGCAAGCTTTCTACTTGGTAGGCGATATCAACGAAGCGATCGCTAAAGCTGAAAAGCTCAAAGGCTAATAGAAGGGAACAGGGAATAGGGAACAGGTAATGGAGACCAGGTAACAGAAAACAGTTCATACTGTCACCTGTCACCCCTTCGGGGTTCGCCACTTGTTTATGTCGGGAAACCCGTCCACCACAGTGGCTCACCTGTCACCTTTCACCTCAAGTCTGTCACCTGTCACCTGTCAACTGTCACCTAATTACTAAGTAGAAATTAAAGAATTATGACTCTGACCGTTCGTGTAATTGCCCCAGATAAAACTGTCTGGGATGCTTCAGCTGATGAGGTAGTTCTACCAAGCACTACTGGTCAGTTGGGCGTATTAACTGGACACGCACCTATGTTAACAGCATTAGATACAGGCGTAATGCGTGTTCGTGCTGATAAAAATTCTAACTGGCAAGCGATCGCTCTTTTAGGTGGTTTTGCTGAAGTTGACGAAGATGAAGTTACCATTCTTGTTAATGGTGCTGAACGTGGTGATGCTATTGATTTAGAAGCAGCCCGCAAAGCTTACAACGAAGCACAAACCAAATTAAACCAAACTTCCTCAGAAGATCGTCAAGCACAAATTCAGGCTAATCAAGCCTTTAAACGCGCCCGCGCTCGCTTTCAAGCAGCCGGCGGTTCGGTGTAATTTATACCGTAAAATTAAAATTTATAAGGGTGGGTAATTAAGCCTACCCTTATTTATTTGTAGATATTAGCTATTTAGAAAATAAACAATCAGTAATTGTTCCTTTAATCCCACCAAAAAATTAACCAAAATCTCGCAAATCATCAATTGACCATCTGCATTTATCTGCGTTCAATTCTGAACCCCAACCATAAAAAAAGAGTTATGAATTAAATAACTCATAGCTCTTAAATCATAAAAAATAGTTAAATCAAGTTTCTAAAAACCGCTAAAGTTGTAACCAACGCCAACTAATAAACCGATATCAGTTTGATCAAAAAATCCGGCGTTAACAGCAGCAGTAGCAGTAAATCTATTATTTAGAGGTACATCAACACCACCTGTCACCATCACCGCAGTTTCCGAATTATCACCAGTTTTAATAGCAGCACCTACACCTACATAGGGAGCAATAGGTAAACGTTCACTAAATGGATCTCCAATGGATTGAAAGGAGAAATCATAGGTAAGAGGAATCAAAAATGTTGTGTCATCTCCTAAAACAGCAGATGGTCTAACCGATAAAGAACGGGTAAAACCAATCTTACTGATAACTGCGAAATTACCATCAGCTAAAGCTGATTCTCCACCACTTAAACCAATATTACCTGCAAGACCAACATAACTACTACCACCACGAGTAGGTCTACCAACACCAATATCTGATTGAGCAATTTGATTTTCTGGTAGCGTTTGAGTGGATGCTGACTCAGAAGCAGAAGTTGGGTTTGCAGAAATCAACATCATTGATGAAGTAGCCGCTGTTCCGGGAACAGGTACAATAGTACGATCTGTTTCGTTCGTTGCAATATCAGGAAACTGTTGTACTGCTTCCATATTTTCCTGGTTTTCAGCCATTTGTGCTGGTTGGGTTGTTTCTGCAATTGCAGAGAGTCCACTACCCAAAACAGCTAGAGTTGCTAGACTGGGTAAACAAAAAAGATTTTTACGTAGAAACATACTATTCTCATTCACTCCTACATTAATTCCGATGACCACATTATGACCACAGTTTATTATTGCTGTGGGTTTAATTTAACAAATTTAGGCAATACTCAACATTTAACACCAAAAAATTAATTTTTTCATCTTTAATTTGGAATTATGCAATTGGGATTTAAGCATAAAGCGGGTAATAAAGTATCCTGAATGTGGCAGATGACAAAAACAGGATTTATGCAGTTGGGATTATAGCCTAATTTTTGGTAACATCATATCCGTTGAATTAACTACAACATAAAAACGTCAAAAGTAGTAGAAAAATTATCACGAATTTAACAATTGAGGGCTGTTTTATAAGCTTGAACTTGTAAATCAATACCTGTTATTGCTGTGCCAACCACAACAGCATTTGCACCTAAATCTAATGCTTTTTTTGCTTCTGTTGGCGAAGAAATACCACCTTCACAAATAACAAAGGTATCTAATTTTTTTACTATTTGGGTGAGTAGTTCCCATCCAGGTGGGGTAAACTTCTTGGTTTCGCTAGTGTAACCAAAAAGAGTTGTACCAACAATATCTGCACCTGCTTCTACAGCTAATTTTGCTGCATCGAATGTATCTACATCTGCCATGACTGGCTTATGCAATTCTTGATGAATGCGGTTAATAATATCAATTAATTTTTCATTACCAGGACGTTTTCTGGTGGTTGCATCTATAGCGATGATATCCGCTCCCGCTTCAGCGACCGCGACAGCATGATGAAACTGGGGGGTAATGTAAACTTCAGAACCTGCTATAACTTGCTTCCATAGTCCAATAATTGGCAGTTTAACTTTTTTTCTCACTGCTTGGATATGAATGGGGGTGTCAATTCTCACACCTACAGCACCATTATTAGCTGCGGCTTGTGCCATTGCGGCAATGATATCAGGATCATGTAATGGCGAGTCTACGGGTGCTTGACAGGAAACTATTAATCCTGGTTCTAAGTTCAGCATTGGGAAGATTTTGGGTAAATTTAGTCTAAAAATTATCTAATAATAATCTAATCTATGAATACAAAAATGTAATGAAATGTAAAGTGTGGTGCGGGCAAGATACCCGCCATATTGATGCTAATTAAATTTTAATTAGCAGATATACATCAGTATCTTAAAATTGCCGCCACATTTGTTCCATTTGGCATTTCCTCAGATGTCAGAGTATAAACTCTACCACCATTTAACAAAGTATGAATAGCAGCAAAATCTAACATATCTTTATCATCTGGTTCAGGTTCCTTGTGTAAATCTAAAGTTGTATTGTCTAGATCAAATTTTCCCCATTGTTGCTGATCTACAGCCACAAACAAAGAATCAATTCGTTGATAATAAGCTGCGGGAACAATTGTTTTAATATCACTAACAGCTTTTTCTATTCCTTCTCCTGCTAATTGTTGATAACGTTCCATAGCAAACTTTTTATCTTGCTCAAATAATGGGGCTACAATTTGCCAAGCTTGATGATGTAACTGTTCACAAGTCATAACTTCTGGATTACCAGTAATACTTTCTGTGAATAGATAGGGATAAGTATTTGCATCTTGGTAAATGGGTAAAAGATATTCTACACCTGCTAAAACTAAAGGGGCTTTTTCTGTACTTATTTTCTTAATTAATTCTGTATTAATAATGCGGAAAAAGTTGGAAATATCTGCTTCATGCTTTTCTCTATCAGGACTACCTTGTCCATGAAATGATCCTGGATGTTCAGCCGCTGTTCTTCGTCCTCTCACTGTTCCTACTCTATGTTGTACACCGTTTTGAAACTCATCTTCTAATATAGTTTCTTGGAGACTATGGGGCATATTTTCGACTTCAATCTCATTGAGATTATGGGCTGTACCTACAAAAAACTTCACATCTTTTTGACTTAATGCTAAAACAAAAAATTTACCTTCATTATTAATAAAATGCAGTAGTGGTTTCAGATGAAATTGCTCACTAACTACCACTAATTCTGGAAATTCAGTTGGTAAACAGTAGTAACGAAATAAATTAGGGGAAATAAAAATTACTAATCCTTGATCTTGATGTTCCCAAAAATCATCTTGAGCTAATTCCATCGCAGGTTGCAGAAAATTGATTGCTTCTGTATGTCTCAACCCCATCGCTTCTAAATTTTCCTGTGCTTCCTTGATTAAATTTTTAAACCGAATGGGATTTTGGCGGATTTCTGCCCCTGCTTTTTTTGTGGGTAAATAAATAGATAGGGAAGGGGTTTGGGGATTTTCTGCTAAGGTTTTTAGTGCATCAATAGATAAGGATGTCATATTATTATTTTTTCCTATCAAGAGGTTTGAGAAGATATAATAATTTCAACCCCTGACTTGGTGAGTCTGCATCTTTCTTTGGATCAGAATTATGCTGTTTTATTTACTTCTTTGGAGAGATTTTATTTATCAATGTTTAAATTAGCTAGAATGATGAATATGATTAGTATATGATTGATGCTTGGTATTTTGATTGACAAAACCTAGATTTACCCGTTTGATTAACCAGTATAATCCACAAAGAATAATGAAGGTAATAGCTATAATTACTAAAGGTTGTTTACCAAGAATTTCTTCAATACCTTTAGTGATTATTGCATCTGGTTGAGTGACAAAATCCCAGCTATTAAAACGTAAAAACCGCCCCCAATAAATACCTATAGAATTAAGGGCATGGGTAATTAATTCAATACCTAAAATCCATTTACTTTGACCAATACGGTGTAAATAATGGCCTAGGTTAATTAGAGATATAACATAGGCTTGAAATCCAGCAAGAATGACTATAAAATAAACAGGAATTAAGACTAATGTAATCATCCAAATTGATTGGATGTTACGAATATCATCTATGAGATGAATTATATCAGTTAATAAATAAGGCGCATTAGGCAAAAAGGCATAGAAAACTAAAAAACCTAACCACCATACCCAAGAGCGTCCACGGTTAGTTCTAAATAACCAAACACTTAAAGCTAAAGGTATAAAAGCTAAAAATAAATTCCATGTCATCCAGCGCATATTGATTTGTAATACTTGGATGACTCTAGTGAGTAATTCAATTAATTCTACTTTCATAATCAATCACTTTTATGGATTTATAACTGCCATCAACTTATTTCAAAACTAGAACCCCGAATCCTTGAAGAAGTCGGGGATATATAAATTCTAAAAATCCTGAATTCTAGAATGCTTGAATTTTAGATTTATTGGGGTTGACTACAATACTGATTTAGCTGATTCCCGAAATTATCTGATTCTTTACCAGTGGTTTTTGCTGCTGTCAGTATGGACTCAATATCTTTTCTGGCACTGTGAATTTTTTGTCTCCCAGTGTTAGAAGCTTCTGCATTTTTTGTTGCACCCAAGGCTTTACCTGCTTTGGCGATCGCTTGACTAAGTTGATCAAATAAATTTACAAAGTTGGTTTGAAATTTCTGAAGTTCGGGATCTGTTAATTTTAGTTTTTCAATTGATTTATTAACATTTTCCAAGTCTTTGGCAAGTTTCAAACTTGTTGTCACTTGTGTACCTTTATTGTTCTCAATTAATGATGTTCCTTGATTTACAGATGTAATCAGTCGTTGACACTGGGAAATTTTACTTTCACTACAACTGGTGACGAATAAAGCAATACTCAGGCTCATGGGAGCAATAACTGTATACTTACGCACAATAAATATCAAGATGTTAATAGGATGAAAATCCCATTAATAGTAACTAATAATTAGTCTTTAGTCATTGGGCATTGGGCATTGGGCATTGGGCATTGGGCATTGGGCATTGGGTTATTCATCACCCTAACTCCCCAACTCACCATTACCCTATCTTCCCCTACCGACTGCCGCCGTTACCAATCTACTGGTAATCCTAGTTGATCTAAGGTTTCCCCATCTTGTAGCAGAGGTTTAATTTCGCTATCTATTTGAATTTTGCCTTCTGATAGAACTAAAGCGCGTTGGGTTACTCTGCCTAACCACTGTAAATCGTGGGAAGCAATTAACATCACCTGTACTGGTAATTTTAATAATACTTGGGCTAAATGTCGTCGCCATGCCGGATCTAGTCCGGTTGTTGGTTCATCTAAAATCAATATTGCCGGATCTAGGGCTAATATTGAGGCTAAGGCTGCTAAACGTCTTTGTCCTCCTGAAAGTTCATGGGCTGAACGGTGAGCATAAGCTTCTAAGCCAAATTCTGCTAATAATTCTTGTGCTTTATCCTTGGCTACTGCGGGAGAAATACCATAGTTGCGAGGTCCAAAGGTGATATCTTCCAGGATGGTAGGCATAAATAATTGATCGTTGGCATCTTGGAAGGTAAAGCCTATGTGCTGACGTACTTTGGATAAGGTATTTGGTTCTACTGGAATACCATTAATTGTCACTGTGCCACTATGGGGATGTTTTAAGCCGATCAAATTTTCTAAAAGGGTGCTTTTTCCTGAACCAGTTGCACCCATCAAGGCCACGCGATCGCCTGAATTTAAGCTAAATGATATATCTTTTAATACTGGTTGTTGGTGTAAATAGGCATAGACCAAATTCTTGACCTCAACAATAGCATGATGAGGACGAGAACGATAGTTTTGGGGGTTAGATGTTAAGGATGTCAAGATTCACCACTCAAATTTAATAGTCAGGATGCAGGAAACAGGGAAAGATTAATAATAATATCCGAATCACCAATTACCAATCTAAACAAACAATATATTTATTTAAATGGGCATAGTATAAGAACTCAAGGTTATACAGGTAACGACTATCCCTACTGCAATTAGTGTAAAACGTTCCTTGGCGGTAAGGGTAGAATCTATGGGTAGTTGCCCGTTGTAACCACGAGTTACCATTGCGCCATATACTCTCTCTGCTCTTTCTAAGGTACGAAGATATAAAGCTCCAATCATAGCTGCACTTGCATAGCGTAACCATCCCCCAACACCATTTAGTCCTCTTAATTGGGCGCTGCGCTGCATTCTGGTGACTTCTGAAAGTAATATTTCTAGATATTGCCCTGCTAAAAGTAAATTTTCTTTTAATGGTATGGGTAAGGGTAAACCTTTAAGAGCAATACCAAAACTGTGGGGGGGTAAAGTGAGTAAAAAGCTATTCATGATGATTAAACAAATTAGCGATCGCACCATCAAAAAACTCGCTTTTTCCCATCCCAAAGGTAAGGCTACTAATGATAGAAAAATTACTTCTGCACCCAGTAAACCCCCTAATTTACGGATAGAAACCCTTGATATTCCCATCCATAAAAGAGCGATCGCCCCATACACCAGTAAGTTATACCAGGCATAATGTTTTAAAAAAGCTGCCCCAATGACGATAATTAAGGACAGTTGTAAACGTAATGGTAAGGAAATTTTAAGCATTCTTAGGTTTCATAACTTTGGCAATTCCAAAGGCTACTGCAAAGCAAGCCCCAGCACCGACTAAACCTGCAATACTCGTCCCAATTTGCCCTAAACCTTGGATACCATAATCAGCTAAAGGTGTAGGTACAACTATTCGTACTTGTTCACTTAAATCAATGAAACCCAGATTTTCTGCTACTTTTTCTAAACCGTCAGGCCAAGCAGAAGCAAACAAGGACAATACACCAGCAACTAATAAAATACCGACTACAGGCGTTAGCCAGCCACGAAATTTCTGTTCTTCACCTGGTAATAAATCTGGGCGGGCTGTGGCTAAATATGCTAACACACCTCCAGTAATTAATCCTTCACCCACGCCGATCAAAATATGTACACCAGCCATGGAGGCTAAAACTAGGTTAACTGGTGCTGTTCCTGAAATTGCCAATTGTATGGCGCAGGCCATCGCTGCTACTACTACACTGACACCAGCTGCTATTCCAGCAGCTAGGGGTAAACGTGCTTTAGAACCACCTAAGAATCTTTGTAAAGTCTGGGTTAATAACCAAGCCACCCAAACCCCTATCACTCCCATGTTTAAAATATTTGCCCCCAAGGCAGTAATACCACCATCAGCAAACAGCACTGCTTGAATAATTAAAACTGTGGCAATACATAACATTCCTGCCCAGGGACTACCTAAAATAATAGCTGCTAATGCGCCTCCTAAAAGGTGTCCGCTAGTTCCTCCCGCTACGGGAAAGTTGATCATTTGGGCTGCAAAAATAAAGGCTGTAGTTAAACCCAGTACTGGAGCGCGACGAATACCGAATGCTGTTTGCGATCGCCCAAAACTAACTAATAAAGCTCCTCCACTAGCTAAACTTGTAACTGCTGCCACTGGCACAGAAATAAATCCATCTGGTATGTGCATGAAAATCCCTGTTTTTACGTTTTCTTGACTGTAATTCCAGTAATACCCTTACTGGAACAATTTCAAATTTATCATCATAAACCTTCTATATTTTAGAATGCCTCATTTATGGTTTTTTTGGCACTATTTTAGATTATTTTTATAATACAAAATAAATTCAAAAGTATACTTTTTTGTGCAAACATAAATATTTGTATATTTATATTAAATTTATGAAAAAATTTTACATAAGAAATCTATCATCTGGCTATATTTATATCTCATTAAAATTACAGTTTTAAAGATATTTAAGGTGTAAAAACTTTACCAATAGATTAAGCTGATTAGTAATAATTTCTAGTTAAATTCTCAAAAAAATTGATCAATTTCGTCAAAGTTTAGTAAAACTGAATTTTCTCAAACCATTTATATCTATAGTTTTAAGGTAAGGTATTGATATTTAGTTGAGTGGCGATTTTTTCAATTCTTCATCAAGTTGTGGTAATATAACGCTGGTAGCACATATGATTTTAAAAAGAAATTAATCTTGCAAGTCGTAGCGGAGTTAAATAAAATTGCATGAATGCACAGACATTCCTTTTTATCACTGATTTAGACCACACATTAGTGGGTGATGATCATTCCATGGAAAAGCTTTTGCATAATTTAGAACTCCACCGCAACAGACACGGTACAAAAATTGTTTATTCTACAGGGCGATCGCTTCATCTGTATCAGGAGTTAGAACAGAACCAAAAACGAAAACAAGCAGAACTTATAAAACCAGATATTCTTATTTGTGCTGTAGGTACAGAAGTTTACTCTTATGGTCATCAAAATCAACTAATTATAGATAATAATTGGTCTAAGTATCTATCTGATAGTTGGGATACAGAAATAGTAGTCAAAATAGCTGAAAATTTTCCCAAATTAATACCACAGCCAGACAGTGAGCAAAGACCTTTTAAAATTAGCTACTTCTTGGAAAAAAATACTACACAAATAGTATCAGAGTTAGAGGATTCTTTACTAAATAGTGGATTAGATATTCAAGTTATTTATAGTTACAGTGATAATAAAAACTATAATAATTTAGACATTGTGCCACGTAAAGCCAATAAAGGTATGGCAATGACCTTTGTCCGAGAAAAATTAGAAATAGATGTAGCACGAACTATTGCTTGTGGTGATTCTGGTAATGATATTGCTCTGTTTGCAAACAGGGAAGAAAAAGGTATTATTGTCGCCAATGCCAAACAGGAATTACTGGAGTGGCACAAAGCAAATCCAAACAAAAATCGTTACTTAGCAAAAACTGGGTTTGCGGCTGGAATTGAAGAAGGTTTAGGGCATTTTGGGTTTTTGGAAGCATAAAAGTTCATAATTCAGTTTTTTTTATTCAACCAGCTTATTTTTTAATCCCTTGCAGATCCTAATACCATTTCTTTGTGAGGCCGCGCCGAATTTTTAAACAATGCTTTTTCTCCTCTGTGTTCTCTGTACCTCTGTGGTTTGTTCCTTTCTAAATTTGGCGCATCTTTATACAGAATTGGTATAACTCTTCTAAAGCAGATATTTGGGAATGACCAGTTAAGTCACACTCTGTGGGATTGGCACTTTAGTAATAGGTCAAAATCTATTCTGGAAACAGAATGGGAATTTAGGCAGTAGAAATAATCAAAACTTTGTTTGTATTCCTCATACTCGATTTGTACAGCAGTTGAGTTATAAAGCGAAATTAGTAGGGATGAAGGTGTTAGTTTCTGAGGAGTCCTACACTTCTGTAGCTTCTTTTTTAGACCAAGATGTGATTCCTACTTATGGCAAAGTTGACTCGAAAGAAGTGAAATTTAGTGGTCGCAGAATCAAAACTAAACTTTATAGAGCAGGTAATGGTTTATTGATTCATGCTGATGTCAATGGTAGTTTGAATATTTTACGAAAAGTAGTCCCGACAGCATTTAGTCTAGGGATAGAGGAGCCACTGCGTTGGGCGGGTTTCCCGACTTGTAGCAAGTGGCGTGGCGTTGTAGTCCGAGAAAGTCGGGGTTATTCCCGGCAAACGAAAGCCATGAGATATTTGTCTATGTTTTTTGGAACTATATAGGTTTTTGGTAACAATACGTTTTCAGGATGACCTTTAAATATACTTCAGGAAAGACGACAAGAGTAATTAATCACCAACCACCATTTTTTTGTTAGTATTCAAGAAAACCTACTCACATAATTGCGAATTGTTTGTAATTGCACCAGACAATTTGTAATCAATCATCAAAGGAAATTAGCACTGAGGTTGAATGACAGATTATTTCCAAGGAAATTTACCATTAGCTTCTGTGGCACAAACACAGAGGACTGTAAATAGCACCATGATCCAAACAGATGATACCAGTGAACAATTAGCCAGAACTATTGCTGCTGCTGGATCAGAACGCAAAGCTGGGGAGATTTTATTGCTCAAATTAGCAGGAGTTTCTTACCTATCTGATTATTTTGTGATGATGACGGGCTATTCTCGGGTACAGGTAAGGGCAATTTCCGCAGCCATAGAAGATAAGGTGAAAACGGAACTACAACGTCGTCCTTTGAGGACAGAAGGGAAAGCAGAAGGCAGTTGGGTATTGCAGGACTATGGTGATGTGATCGTCCATATCATGATGCCCAAGGAAAGAGAGTTTTATAATTTAGAAGCGTTCTGGGTTCATGCCGAACGCATTCCATTACCAAACTCTGATGATGGTGAGGATAACCCAAGATGATCAGAACCTCAGTTTCTAACTGTCCCGTCCCTACAGAACAACAGCCACTGAATGAGTATGAAGAGTTAAAAAATTCTTGGTTTTTTCGACATACCACTTCCAGTTGGCGCAATTATCTGACCAAGATTTTCTGGATTTGGGGTTGGTCATGGCTAGTGGCAGGGCCTGTAACAGCGGCTAGTTTCCCTCCACAAAAACATATTGTTCATTTTATTCTTTGTGGATCAGCCGCTGCTAGTGTCATGGTAGTGCTGGTGTTGGTGCGGTTGTATCTAGGCTGGTTTTATGTCCGCGATCGCCTTGATAATGCCACAGTCTTCTATGAAGAATCTGGTTGGTATGATGGGCAAACCTGGACAAAACCCCTAGAAGTGATCACCCGCGATCGCTTAATTGTCACCTACGAAATTAAACCTATTCTCCAACGTTTGCAGATTACCTTTGCAGCTTTGGCTTTTATGTATCTTACTGGTACTATAATTTGGCATTTGAATTGAATTGAATTGAATTAGTCATTGGTCATTAGTCATTAGTCATTAGCCATTTGGAAATCTGAACCAAGAAGAATAAACCATTGCCTATTGCTTATTGCCTATTCCCACTGACAACTGACAACCTACACAATAGATATAAACCCATGACAATGGGAAAAAGAACCCAAGCCACAGCACTGGAAGTCCGGCTGCTGCGGGAAGGTATCATTGAATCTCGGCATATAGTCCAAGCTGTAATTAGTGACGACCGGGGAAGAATCCTTTCTGTTGCTGGCAACGCTGAAACCGCTGCATTTGTCCGTTCAGCCCTGAAACCATTTCAAGCCCTAGCTGTCACCAGTACAGGCACATTGGAAAGGTACGATCTGAGCGATCGCGATCTGGCAATTATCACCAGTTCCCACAAAGGCAATATGGATCAAGTTCGCCAAGTATTTAACATCCTCTGGCGTGCTGATCTTGACCCTACCACTCTACAGTGTCCTATTCCTGAAGGTAAGCGCAGTACCTTAGAATATAACTGCTCTGGGAAACACGCAGGAATGTTAGCCGTATGCCAACAACGTCATTGGCCTCTAACTAACTATCTGGATCGTAAACACCCAGTGCAGCAACTAATTCTTAGCAAAGTGGCAGAAGTGCTAAAAATGCCAGCTGCGGAATTTATCAGCGTTCACGATGACTGCGGCGCACCCACATATTTAATGCAGATCAGTCAAATAGCTACTTTGTATGCCGTACTCGCTGCCAGCAATAACTTAGATATGGAACGCATTGTCCGCGCCATGAATAATCATCCAGCTATGGTAGCAGGAGAAGGAGAATTTGACACTGAATTAATGCGCCTCGCCCCAGGAGAACTAATTAGTAAATCTGGTGCAGAAGGAATACAGTGCATAGGCCGACTCGGTGAAGGTATGGGATTGGCCATAAAAGTCATGGATGGAGCTAAACGGGCAAAATATGCCGTAGCTATTCATATACTCCAACAAATGGGCTGGATTAGTCCTAGTGTTGCCCAAAGCCTCGCCGAAAGGTTTATGAACCTGGGTAAATACAAGCGTTTGGAGGTAATTGGAGAATTATCGCTTTTGTAGTTGACAAACTCTTGACTTCGAGTTATATTAAATGAAGTCGAGAGACAAAGGCAACGCGGGATAGAGCAGCCTGGTAGCTCGTCGGGCTCATAACCCGAAGGTCAGTGGTTCAAATCCACTTCCCGCCACCAAATATAAAAGTAAGTCCCTGTGATCAAGCGAGATTACAGGGATTTGTTTTGCTAACATTTACTATGGATACAAAGCTGAGGGAAGATATAAAAAATCTTGGTCTTTTTGATATTTTTCCTGTAGATTTTTTTATTTAGTTATGGTAGGTAGTTATTATGAGTCTGGTTTGGCAGGTTGATTTTTATCGTAGTCCCCAACGAGATGCAGCCGGACAGGTATTATGGGAATTATTGATTTGTGACGCAACTGGTGACTTTGAATATCTAGCTACCTGTCCCCAGTCACAAGCTAACTCCAGTTGGTTAACAGAAAAGCTTAAACTGGCATCTGCGGAAAATTTACCAGATGTGATCCAGGTTTTTCGTCCTCAATCTTTAAGTTTAATTACAGTAGCTGGCAATAATTTAGGTATTAATGTAGAAGCTACCCGTCGCACATTGTCATTAAAAAAATTACTGCAAGAAAAGCAGTATCCCTTAGTTATTGATCAACCACCACCAGTACCTTTACCAGAAAACCTCTGGGGTGAAGAATGGCGCTTTGCAAATATTAGTGCTGGTGATCTTGTAGATGAGTTTACAGAACGTCCGATCCCTTTTTTACAAATGCCGGAATTTCTGCAACCTATTAATCTGGGTTTAGCTTCTAATGTTCCTGTTCCCGGCACAATAATTTATGGTGGTAAGCAATCCCTGCGTTTAGCTAGATGGTTACAAGAAGCTAAACCCGCCAGTTTAAATTACATAGCTGGTGCGCCAGATGGTTTAATTTTAGAAGCCGATTTAGCGGACAGATGGATTCTAGCAACTTTTGAAAATTCAGAAGTTACCGCAGCGGCTCAAATTTATGAGCAAAGAAAACAAGTAAGTCACGGATTGCATTTTTTATTGCTGCAACCTGATGATTCTGGTGTTACTTATACTGGTTTTTGGTTGTTACAGGATGAAAAATACTATCTCTGCTAGAAACAAATTTAGAGATCGCTAGTATTTTATGCACCTATAGCTAGAGTATCAAGCATACTGAGGTCTCATTACCTCTGATGTTCTTAAAAAATCTCTAACTTTACTGACAACAATAAAAGTCGCAAAACCTACAAAGTTATAAATTGCCTTACCGATGCTTTTACCAATCTCCTTAAATGCTTCTGAAAAAACTAACCCGGCAATAGAACTGACAGTAAATGTAAATGTTTCCATGATGACAAACTAATAAATTAAGAACTTACTCGCTACATTATACAACAGCTCCCGATACATTCGTGTGTGGATATAAATTTTTTGATCATGTTATCTAAACAGTGCGGAAACTTATCAAACGGGTAAGAATGAGAGTGGGTTTCAAAGCCGTTAAGATTTTATTCAGATTCTTGACCACGGCTCAAAAAGTTCTAGACTGAAATCACATAGCCCTAATTTATTCTCAATTGAACGTTAAAAGGGAAAATAATCATGGTTCAACGCGGTTCTAAAGTTCGTATTCTCCGTCCTGAGTCTTACTGGTTTCAAGAAGTAGGAACAGTTGCTACTGTTGACAAAAGCGGTATCAAGTACCCCGTAATTGTCCGTTTCGATAAAGTCAATTACTCTAACATCAACACAAACAACTTTGCTTTAGATGAATTAGTAGAGGTGGAAGCACCTAAAGCTAAAGCAAAATAAGCATTTTTGCTGCTGAGTTCTGAGTATTAAGGATAAGAAAAAGCAGTACACTGTTAAATGCTGATTTTATCTCCTTAGTTCCACTCAGAACTCAATATTTTACAAATGCCTGAATTGCCTGAAGTTGAAACAGTAAGACGGGGTTTAAATCAATTAACCCTAAACGCAGAAATGACGGGAGGGGATGTGTTGCTACCACGCACCATTGCCTACCCGTTTTCTATTGAAGAATTTATCAAAAATATTCAAGGAAGTGCTATTGTATCCTGGCATCGTCGCGGCAAATATCTTTTAGCTGAACTTACCAATTCTTCATGGTTGGGTGTGCATCTGCGAATGACAGGGCAATTATTATGGTTAAATCAAGATGAACCTTTACACAAACACACCAGAGTTAGATTATTGTTTGAGAATAACCAAGAACTAAGGTTTATAGATCAACGCACTTTTGGGCAAATGTGGTATGTTCCTGGTGGAGTTCCTGTAGAAAGTATTATTACAGGTTTAGCTAAACTAGCAGTTGATCCTTTTTCCCCAGAGTTCACGGTAGAGTATTTAGCAAATAAACTGCAAAAATCCCGTCGTCCCATTAAAACAGCTTTATTAGATCAATCTATAGTAGCGGGATTGGGTAATATTTATGCTGATGAGGCTTTATTTAAAAGTGGTATTTTACCAACTACTATCTGTACAGAATTACATGAAAGTAAGATAGAACCTTTAAGAACTGCCATGATTGATGTTTTGTCCGCTAGTATTGCCGTTGGGGGGACAACTTTTAGTAATTTCCTCAATGTCAAAGGTGTAAATGGTAACTATGGTGGTGAAGCTTGGGTTTATAATCGTGCCAGTGAACCTTGTAAGGTTTGTGGTAATGTGATACAGCGGATTAAATTAGGTGGGCGTTCTAGTCATTTTTGTGATCAGTGTCAGAATTAGGAGTAATTTTGTTCAGGGTAGATTTTTTGTTACCTCTTAAATAAACTTAAATTAATGACGCGCTTTATACACGATCAATTTGCTAAACAATATCTAACTGAACTATTAACACCCTATGGCCAAGTAGAAACCAGTAAAGATATCACCGCAGAAGTCAGACAAATAGACGTTTTATTTATTCCTTCACCCCAGTCAGAAAATATAGAAAGACTGGGAATTTTAGGACAAATGGCCAGGAATTATGCTATATTTGAGCCATTTCGTAATGCAGTTACCAAAAGTGAAATTCGCAGTTGTATGGGTAAGTTATTTGATATCCATGCAGAAATAGAACGTCAATCTAACCGCAATAATACCCGTATCAATGAAGCAGAATTACCGCGTTTGTGGATTTTTTCTCCTACTGCATCAGAAGAACTCTTAGCAAGTTTTAATACTACCGTTGATGAAGAAAACTGGTGTCAAGGGATTTATTTTTTGGGAGAAGGATTAAAAACCGTAATCATTGCCATTCATCAACTACCCAATACACCAGAAACTCTATTTCTGAGGATATTAGGTAAAGGAAAAGTTCAACGACAAGCAGTTGAAGAGTTGGAAGCACTATCTAAAGATACTCCCTCTCTTTCCCATATAATACAATTAGTAAATGACCTAATTGCTGTTTTATCGGCTCGTCAACGTCAAACAGAAGATATTGATAAAGATGATCAGGAGTTGATTATGAAGTTATCTCAAATGTATCAACAACAATTAGAAGAACTTAAAGAACAAGCAATACAAGAAGGACGACAAGAAGGACGACAAGAAGGACGACAAGAGGGACGACAAGAGGGAGAAAAAAGTCTAATTATCCGTCAACTAAATCGCCGAATTGGTGAGATTGAGTTATCATTAATTCAACAAATCCAATCATTATCAATTGAACAACTTGAGGAACTGGGAGAAGCTTTGTTAGATTTTACTGCTGTGACAGATTTAGAAACTTGGCTGCAATCTATCAACTAATCACAAAAGTAAGTATTAAGCTATCAGCAACAACCTTCTCTAAAACCGCTGACGAAAAATTAGGTGGTTATATTTTTTGTGAATACAAGATAAAATTATCAACAATAACATTTGTCAAATGTAAGGGGAACTTATGGCAGTTAAAAAAGGTACTATGGTTCGCGCTGTCCGCGAGAAGTTGGAAAATAGTGTAGAAGCTAAAGCTAGTGATACTCGTTTTCCCTCCTATTTATTTGAGAGTCAAGGGGAAATTGTAGATATTAAAGGTGATTATGCTTTAGTTAAGTTCGGAAAAGTACCAACTCCCAACATTTGGTTAAAGTTAGAACAATTGGAAGAGTTTAACTAGAAGTTGCATAGTTATCCTTATAGTAGTAAACAGGAAGCAGGAAAATATTAATTCTGATTCCTGTACGGGTTTAGCAGTGCTAAACCCCTACTGATAACTGATAACTGACTCCTAATAATTAATAACTGATTATGTCCTCTTCACCAGTTTTATGTAAATCTCCCCGTGTAACCGTTGTGGGTGCGGGTAGAGTTGGTAGTACCTTAGCCCAACGCATTGCAGAGAAAAATTTAGCTGATGTAGTATTATTAGATATTGTGGAAGGAATGCCCCAAGGTTTGGCTTTAGATTTGTTAGAAGCTAGGGGTTTAGAATTACATAATCGGCAAATTATTGGTACTAATAATTATGCAGATACAGCTAACTCAAATATTGTTGTGATTACTGCTGGGTTTCCTCGCAAACCGGGAATGACAAGAGATAATTTACTAAAAATTAATGCCAAAATAGTAGTAGAATCTGCTAAAAATGCGATCGCACATTCTCCCCATGCTATCTTTATAGTTGTCACAAATCCTTTAGATGTAATGACTTATTTAACCTGGCAAACTACAGGTTTACCAAGAAATAAAGTCATGGGAATGGCAGGAGTTTTAGACTCAGCTAGATTTGAAACTTTTATTGCTTTAGAATTAGGAATTTTACCCGCAGATGTGAAAGCAATGGTGTTAGGAAGTCACGGTGATTTAATGCTTCCCTTAACTCGTTATGCTACCGTTAATGGTATTCCCATCACAGAATTGTTAGATACAGAAACTATCGAAAAATTAGTAGAAAGAACTCGAAATGGTGGTGCAGAAATTGTGGAATTAATGCACACAGGTGGGGCGTTTTTCGCTCCTGCTTCTGCTACATCTTTGATGATAGAATCAATTTTGTTAAATCAGTCGCGGTTATTACCAGTTGCAGCTTATTTGCAAGGTGAATATGGTTTAAATGATCTATTTATTGGTGTTCCTTGTCGTTTGGGATATGGTGGTGTAGAAAAGATTGTAGAAGTAACTCTCAACGATCAAGAAAAAGCAGCTTTGCAAATATCTGCTAACTCTGTAAGTAATAATATCAAAAAAGCACAAGAAATTTTAAACAACTAGAAATTACCCATTGTAAACTCATCAAATTTGATTACTTCAGAATCAGGTTTTCTCGTATCAAACCGATAACTGCTAATAGTACCTGTTCCCGTATCAAAAATACTAAAAACTGTAATATCATTACTAGCAATATATGGTAATGGTTTACCATCTGCACCTAACAATGGTGAAATAGTTGGTATTACAGGTTCTAAATAATTAGGATCACCAATTCTAGTGTAATCATTTTCTGGGAGATTTGCAGGAATATCTCGTTTTCTTTCACCCCAAGCTGCACCATAGGAATTACCTACATTAGAAGTTTCTAAAAAGTGCATTCCGCTATCATTAACAAACCTATTCCATAAATGGGAATGTCCATAAAATACTAACTGTACCTGAGCATTTTCTAATAAAGGTATCACGTCACGAATTATATAATCTGCATTTTTGGGATATTCATAATTGACAGATTGGATATTTCCTGTTTCATCTTTTTTGATAACTTGGACAGGGTTAGTGTAAGCTGGAACAATATTATCTCCCAAAGTATGAGGGGGATGATGGAACATGACAACCTTATATTTTGCTTGTTTAAATTCAGGACTTGCTAATTCTTGTTGTAACCAATTATATTGATCACTACCTTTAAAAACTGGTTCATAAATTAATTGTCCATAACCCCAATTTTCAGGATTTTCTAAATCTTTTTCTGGTTCTATATATCTACCTTTTCTTTCAGATTCTAATTGAGGATGTCTCCACATATTCGTGATATACAAAACTACCAAACGCACATCACCAAAAGTTACAGCATAATAGGTTTTATCACCTGATTTAGATTCAGGTAAAGTAAAAATTTCTTCGTAGGTATTAGTATTAAAAGAATTAGTTTTTAAAAACTCTTCTCCATACAAACTTTTAGCCACTGCACGGGGAATAGTATCATTAAATTCAGCATCTAAATTTTCAGTTCTTTCATATCTTCCCATCACTTCATGATTACCAATACAAGTAAACATAGGTGCATTTTGAATAATTTTACTGCCAGTATAAGTTACTTTTACCCCATTATGTTCCATTGGATAATGAGCGCGGCCTTGCAAACCTGGAAATAAAGCATTACCGCGATTATCATCAAACCATTCCGAAGCGCGATCTGGAACATTAACTAAATCTCCTGCAAACCATACTCCATCAACATTTCCGACAGTTTCCACCACCTTTTGTAAATTTGCGGCCGTCATGGGTTTTAATTGATGATCAGAAGTGAGGAGAATTTTTAAAGGAGTACCTGGTTTTGGAGAAGGTGCGAGGGTAAAAACTTCACTACTCACTTTTTCCCCATCTTCTCGAATACTGGTGACATAATAGGGAATGCGGACATTAGCAATTAAACCCGTAACTTCAGCTTCATGTCTCCAAATATCGCGCTTTATAGGTTGTTGATAAATTTTCCCGTTTTCCCTTTGATCTGCTACCCTTGAAAGTTGATCTTCCCTAGTGTGACTAAGTTTAGTAGTTTTAGCGATCGCACTATGATTAAACTTATCACCATAAACAACCAAATGTTGATCACCAACAAACTCAGTAAACCAAACCACCCGGATAGAACTTTTTGATGGTAATTGTAAAAACGGATCTGTTAGTAATTGTGGTGGTGATATCATAGTTGTCTTACCCCAAGAAGGTACAGTCACTAACGTCAAATATAGTACCAAAAAAAATACAAAGATTAAATTAGTCTTCATGTATTTCAATTACTCTCTGCGTCTGGAGCGTCTCTGCGTGAGAAATAAAAAAACTAAAAAATTATGAACATCCAAAAATCCAAAACACAAACATTAATCATTTACCTTGTTTTAACATTAATTGCAATCCTTACCCTTTTTCCTTTACTCTGGTTAATTAGTACATCCTTAAAATCTCCAACCGAGAATCTTTTACAAACACCACCCCAATTACTACCAACTCAACCAACTTTAAATAACTTCTCCCGTGTGTGGGAATCTTTACCCTTTGGCAAATATTTATATAACAGTATTATTGTTTCTGTATTAACTGTAGGATTGAATTTGTTCTTTTGTTCCTTAGCAGCTTATCCCTTAGCCAGATTATCATTTGTCGGTAAAAATGTAATATTTATAGCTATTGTTTCCACCATTATGATTCCCTTTCAAATTGTGATGATTCCTTTATATATTCTCACGGTTAATTTAGGGTTAACAAACAGTTATTTAGGAATGATCTTTCCTAGTATAGCTTCTGCTTTTGGGATTTTCTTATTAAGACAAGCCTTTATGGGAGTTCCCAAAGAAATAGAAGAAGCTGCGCGGATGGATGGCAGTTCTGAGTTAGGATTATGGTGGTTTATCATGTTACCAGCGATTAAACCAGCGTTGATAACTTTAGCAATTTTTGTGTTTATTGGTGCTTGGAGTGATTTTTTATGGCCGTTAATTGTCATCCAAGATGAAAGTTTATATACTTTACCTTTAGGAGTTGCTAAGTTAGCGGGTACTTTTTCCTTAGATTGGCGATTAGTAGCTGCTGGTTCGGTGATTTCAATTGCTCCAGTTTTGATATTATTTCTATTTGTGCAGAGGTTTATTGTTCCTACAGATACGGGGAGTGGTGTTAAGGGGTGAAAATTATATTTTTGTGAAAGTTTAGGGTGCAGATGAGATATAAAATATCCTCATACACCCTAAATATTTAAGACGATTTTTTTACTAACTCAAGAAGAAATCAGCACCCAACAAATTATCACTAACATTCGCAGTAGTGAAACCAGAAATACCAGATAAAGTAATTAATAAATTACCAGAAGCAAAACCATCATTATTAGCAATACCATCACCTACTCTGAGTTGTGTACTAGAACCAGATGTGACAACATCAATATTATCAATACCTGTAAATTGGATTCTATCACCACCAACACCACGGGTAAATTGATAAATGGTATCAGTACCATCACCAAAGGTATAGTAAACAATATCTACAGCACCATCATTAGCACCTAGATAAATTTTATCATTACCCAAACCACCAATCATGGTATCTGCACCTGCTTTTCCATTCAGGTTATCATTACCAACACCACCACTAATTACATTAGCTGCATTGTTTCCGGTGATGCGGTTATTGAGATTATTACCAGTACCATCAATTGCAGATGTTCCTTGTAAAGTTAGGTTTTCTAGGTTATCTGCTAATGTGTGGGTAGCGGTACTTAAAACACTATCAGTTCCTTCGTTGAGATTTTCAATAATGATATCTCCAGAATTATCCAGATAGAATTTATCATTACCTAAACCACCAATCATGGTGTCTGCACCTGCTTTTCCATTCAGGTTATCATTACCAACACCACCACTAATTACATTAGCTGCATTGTTTCCGGTGATGCGATTATTGAGATTATTACCAGTACCATCAATTGCAGATGTTCCTTGTAAAGTTAGGTTTTCTAGGTTATCTGCTAACGTGTAACTTTCAGTGGTAAATACGCTATCTGTTCCTTCATTCAGGTTTTCAATAATGATATCTCCGATATTATCCACATAGAATTTATCATTACCCAAACCACCAATCATGGTATCTGCACCTGCTTTTCCATTGAGGCTATTACTGCCACGGTTACCGATAATGATATTATCAAGATTGTTTCCTGTTCCTTGAATGTTAGATGTTCCTGTTAAAGTCAGGTTTTCTACGTTGTTTGCTAATGTCCAAGTAATTGAAGATTCTACTGTGTCATTACCTTGATTTATCTCTTCAATAGTAACATCGTTCTTGTTATCTACTATGTAGGTATCGTCACCACCACCACCACTAATGGTATCTGCACCTAACCCTCCATTGAGGTAATCATTTCCATTTCCAGAGGTAAATATATCATTTCCGTCAGTACCAAAATATGTGATATTTCCAGGTATGACGTTGAGGGTAAAGTTAGTATTTACTACACCATCGTTATCTGTTCCGGTAACTCTGATGTTGTAATTACCTTCTATTGTTGTTTGTCCGCTGATAATTCCAGTGTTAGAATTTATGGTTAATCCTGTTGGTAATCCTGTTGCAGAATATGTGATTGTATCGTTGTTTAGGTCTGCAAAGTTGTTGCTTAAATCTAGATTTGTGACTGTGTTTGCTTTTATTTCTTGAGTTGCTATAGTTTGGGATACATAAGGTGGGTTTTCTAGGTTTAATTCTGACCAAATGCGATTATTTATAGAATCGGGTATTGTTCCTGTGAGGCGGTTATTTTGTAGTAGCAGATATTCTAAAGTTTGGATGTCTCCTAATTGGGTGGGAATATTTCCTGTTAGTTGGTTGTTATGTAAATATAGTCTTTGTAAGTTGGAAAGATTGCCTATTTCTGTAGGTATGTTTCCACTTAGCCGATTATTACCCAAATCAAGATATCGTAAATCCCTAAGATTGCCTATTTCTGGTGGAATATATTGACCTATCCTAGTATTGTTTAAGTCTAAATATTGTAAAGCTGTAAAATTGCCTATTTCTCTGGAAAAACCCCGATATATACGTGTATTGGTATTGCTCAAATCAAGATATTTTAAAAATGTAAGATTACCCTCAATATTCCCACCTAAATTGGTATTACTCAAATCAAGATATTGTAAAGCAGTAAGATATCTTGTACGAATAGGTCCCTTTATGTTTGTATTACTCAAATCAAGATATTGTAAAGCCCTAAGATTGCCTATGTCTGATGGAATATATCCATATATATTGGTGCTGCTCAAGTTAAGATGTTGTAAAAAATCAATATTACCTATTCCTCTGAGACTAGACATATCTACATCTACATTGGTGCTACTCAAATCAAGATATTGTAAAGCTCTAAGATTACTTATTTCTCTGGGAACATATCCACCCACATTGGTATTACTCAAGTCTAAATATTGTAAACCATCAGAAGTTTGTATTACTTCTTCTATATCTCCACCTACATTAGTATTACTCAAATCTAAATATTGTAAATTATAGAGATTTCTGATTTCTGTGGGGATATTTCCACTTAGCTGATTACTAAACCTCAATAAAAGGGGTCTTATATTTAGTTCATTGTTACCCAAATTGAAAGTTTCTAAAGCATCAAGATTTCCTAGTTCTGAAGGAATTGTACCAATTAGATTATTAAAACGTAAATCAATCCCAACAACTCTACCATTTTCTACTGTCACCCCATACCAATCACCAACATTATTATTAGTTAAAGTGTTCCATCCGGTTTTATTTCTCCAGTTTTCTCCACCTGTGCTGTTATATAGTGCTACTAATGCTTCAAAGTCACTTTGATTGATGGGGTTAGTATTACCAACTACATTAAGGGTAAAACTGGTATCTATTGAACCATCGTTATCTGTTCCGGTGACTGTGATTTCATAACTACCTGCTGTGGTTTGTCCGCTGATAATTCCGGTGTTAGAATTTATTGTTAATCCTGTTGGTAATCCTGTTGCAGAATATGTGATTATATCGTTGTTTAGGTCTGCAAAGTTGTTACTTAAATTTAGATTTATTACTGTGTTTTCTGCTATTTCTTGGCTTGCTATAGGTTGAGATACATAGGGTTGGTTTTCTAGGTTTAATGAAGTCCAAGTACGGTTATTTATGGAGTCGGGTATTGTTCCTGTGAGGCGATTATTTTGTAGTAGTAAATATTGTAAGGATTGGATGTCTCCCAGTTGGGTTGGGATGTTTCCTGTTAGCTGGTTATTGTTCAAATATAGTCTTTGTAAATTAGAGAGATTGCCTATTTCTGTAGGTATCTCTCCACTTAGCTGATTATTGTGCAACCAGAGAGTTTGTAAATTAGAGAGATTACCTATTTCTGTAGGGATACTTCCACTTAACTGATTGGAGGACAAATAGAGATGTCGTAAATTAGAAAGATTGCTTATTTGTGTAGGGATACTTCCACTTAGCTGATTTGACAACAAATCGAGAGTTTGTAAATTAGAAAAATTGCTTATTTGTGTAGGGATACTTCCACTTAGCTGATTAAAACCCAAAGAGAGAGATTGTAAATTGGAAAGATTGCTGATTTCTATAGGTATAGTTCCACTTAGCTGGTTTGAGGACAAATAGAGATGTCGTAAATTAGAAAGATTACTTATTTGTATAGGTATAGTTCCACTTAGCTGATTTCTGCTCAACTGGAGATATCGCAAATTAGAAAGATTGCTGATTTCTATAGGTATAGTTCCACTTAGCTGGTTTAAGTCAAATGTGAGAGTTTGTAAATTAGAAAGATTACCTATTTCTGTAGGAATTGTCCCAATCAGATTATTATTCCTTAAATTAATCCCAATAACTCTATCATTTTGTACTGTCACCCCATACCAATTACCGACATTATTGTTAGTTAAAGTATTCCATCCGGTGTTGTTTGTCCAGTTTTCTCCACCTGTGTTGTTATATAGTGCTACTAATGCTTCAAAATCACTTTGATTAATTTGATTCTGAATATTAATGCTAAAATCTTCTTGATAAACTCCTCCATTGTTATCATCTGTCTGAATAGTAATGGTGTAACTGCTTTGGGTTTCGTAGTCTAAAGCTGCATTAACTATTAATTCATTTCCATTGATACTAAAGACACCATTTGTATTATTAATTAACGTATAGGTAAAGTTCGTATCTCCATCAGGATCTGTTGATGTTAATGTGCCGATTATTGTACCTACAGTTGCATTTTCTCCGATAATATTGTTACTTAAAGTAATATCTGTAGGAGGTTGATTTGTTGGTAACGGTGCAGTTGTTCCATGTAATTGGACTGCATCAATTTCTTCCCAACTACTAGAATGATTTGTATCTACTGTAATACGAACTCCATAAACTAAGGAATCTGTTTGAGCAACATTAACCGTAAAATTAACAGGAGTTCCTTGTACACTATCATCTACTCCTGCCCATACTTCAGTATAATTATTGTTTAAATCTAATACCTCAACTTTGGTAACAAAACCATTACCATAGGTTTCTCGAATAGTTACACCTGTCGCATAAACAGCAGTATCAAAACCAACAGTTAAATATTCTATTGTTCCATTGGATGATAGAGGCGCCCAAGCAGTGCTTCTATCTCCATAGCTTAATGTATTAGGTTCACCTAATGCTTGATTTGCTGACCAACTGGTACTGGTATATTGAGAGCTAAAATCAATTACACGGCTTGCATATTGAGATAACAAATTGGTATTTTCATCAATATCACTAATGTTAATCGTTAATTCTTTTTCAAAGCTTAAACCATTTTGATCTGTTGTACGAACTTGAATACTGTAACTATTTTGAGTTTCATAATCAAAATTGGTGTTAGTTTGTAGTTGATTTCCTACTATAGCAAATAAGCTATTATCTGTATCTCCTGTTCCTAAAACTAGGCTATAAGTAAAAGTATCTCCAGTATCAGGATCAGTAGTATTGAATGTACCAATTATTGTATTTAAAGGTTTATTTTCTCCAATGTTATTATTACTTAAAGTAATATTTGTGGGAGCTTGATTTGTTGGTAAAGTTGCTGTTGTTCCAGTCAGAGAATATTGCCCTAAACTACCATAATCAGTGTAACCTGTAGGTGTTGAACTCAAGGGATCACCCAAACCAATTCCATCTATATATAGATAGTATTGTCCTGCATTTAAAAATACGTTGTTGAAACTAGCACTTAAACTATTTGTAGGATTAGATTCATAAAGCAAATTTCCTTGTGCATTGTAAATTCCAGCCCAAATATCTAATTTAGCACCTAAAGAAGTTAATTCTTCATAAGAATAACCACCACTATTAGAAATAAAAACTTGAGAAGCTGGAGTTATGTTAAAACTAACATTTCCTGTACCTGTCAGGAAAGAAAAAACATCTACATCTGTATTTTTTTCAATGATGCCAAAATCACTAAAATTAGTGCCAGTTAATGCTGTAGCTGTAGCATTAGTATCACCATGATCATCTATTCGATAACCAAAACCATTGTTAGTGGTAATAATTTGTAAGTCATCTTGAAGACTATTAGAGGGTTGATTTGAAATCCATTGTTTAGCATCGTAATATTCACCTTTACTCCATTGAGTAAATTGCTGACTACCACCCCCCATAATAGAAGTCCAAGCCATTGATCCTGAACCATGACCGGGATAATATTGATTAGTGGAATTACCATCATGGTAAAGACCTAAAGAATGACCAACTTCGTGAATTATTGTCTCAGCAAAACTAAATGCACTTCTAGTTATAGAGTTTTGAAAGACAAAAGCTGGAGTATCTGTATTATAGTTAAATGAATTAATATAGGCTACACCAGCAGCACTTCCACCATACCAATCACTGTCATTACCTCCTATAGCAGCACGAATACCCCATCGAGTATCACTACTATTGGTTTTAATTAAATCAGAAACAGAAGATAATTCTGTGGTGACATTAATATTAAAAGGGCTAAAAGCTTCAGCTACTCGTTTCCAGATATCAATGATATTTTGTAATTCGATGTTGGAAAAACTATTAGGATTACCATCACTATCATAAGCAGGAGTTGTAATATTATTCCCACTTGCATAGCTAGTATTCCAATAAGTACCTGAAGTAGTATGACCATCAAAATCTAAGTAAATAGTATGTTGTGCATCAGGTTTACTATGGAGTTTAAAAGCATCGTTAGTAGATATTAATATTCCTGGATATGTAGCTAGAGTTTTTTCTTTAAAAGGAACATTAATTGTTGTTGTTTCTGGAAAACTTATCTCTAAGTTCCAATGTCCTCCTAAGTTTTTATTTCCTATAGGTTTTGTTGTTGCTGAAATATTTGCTCCTGTAATTTTATGTAAATTACTAATAAATTTTTCCCCTGCATCACCCGCAGCAACATTACAACCATAGAGCAGAATTTGATCAACCTTCCAATCTTTTAAAAATTCCTGATATTGACTTAAATTTTCTAAATTTAATTGCCTATTTCCTAAATATAAACATCCAGGTGAACCATGTGAAACAATATGAATAGTATTTATTTGGCTATATTCTGATAATTTAGAGGATATTTGAGTAATTCCATCTTGATGAGAATCGAGAATAAAAACTTTGATGTTTGGTAATACTCCTTCTAACAAAGTTGCATAGTTTTCTATTGTTGAATCAATAAAGAGAAGATCGAATACATCGAGAGTTTTAAAACTATCTCTAAAAGCAGGTTCAAGAATACTGAAAAATTCTGTGTCTGTCTGATTAGCTAATTCAGTTAAAATAGTTTGAGATTCAGTCACCACTGATTCGGTAACTTGCGTAAACAATTTATGGGTTTGATGTAAATTTAATGACATGATAATACCCCTGATTTACTCAAAAAATAGACAAGATCAACTCAACTGCATAGTTCAAAAGCCAACACAACCATCAGTGATTGTTAAACTGTGATTTAAACTGGCTGATGATCTACTATCTGATTCATTGTGTATAGATTATTAATCTCTGTCAGTGTATAAAACTTGATTAGGCAAGTCAAAAAAATTTTATTTGCCTTTATTTGCCTTGATATTGCGGTATATGATATACGCAAGTTACGTAAAGTTGAAAATATATGTGTAAAAAAATACTTAATAAATTGACATCAAAAAATAAATAAAAAATAAAAATTACTCTTAAGCGTTATTTGAAAGGTATCCTATAAAACTAATAACCACCGAATAAACCACGCTACCATACAGGAGAAAGCGTATAAAGCTTATCCTAAAGGGATATGTGGGGAATTGTAGCATTTAAAGAGGATATCATGCCTAGATCATCTATCCGACCTTCTGAAAAAGGTAAGAAACAAATTCAACAGGCTGTTGAAACATTAAAAAACAATCATAATCTAAAAACAGATCATGATGTAATTGAGTATCTAAAAAAAAGAACAACTATTACTAGATGTCAACAAAAAACAGAGATATCTACAGATACGATTAAAAGATTTTTGGGAATAAAAACCGATAAAGAAAAAAAACAACAAGGATTATCTAAAAAATATTTTCAACAATTGTGCCAAATATTAGAATTAGATTGGCAAGAAATAGCCAATTCCAAGAACAATATCAATCAAGATTGGGGTGATGCACCTCATGTTGATATCTTTTTTGGACGTTCAACAGAATTACAAACCTTAGAAAAATGGATTTTGACAGATAAATGTAAATTAGTGGGAATTTTTGGTTTTGCAGGTATTGGAAAAACAGGATTGTCGCTCAAATTATGTAAAGGTGGTATTGGTAAAACTGATTTATCTTTAAAGTTAGCTCAAGAGATACAAGATAATTTTGAGTATATCATTTGGAGATCATTAATAAATGAACCATTAATTGAAGATATTTTAACAGATTGGATTCAATTTTTATCTAATTATGAAGAAATTAATTTACCTGAAACTATAGATGAAAAAATAACTTTATTATTAAAATATTTAAGCCAAAGTAGATGTTTAATCATTTTAGACAATATAGAACCTATTTTGAAAAATCATCAAAACACGGTAGATTACAAAAAACAACATCAGGATTACGGTAAATTATTTGAGAGAATTGCCACCAAAGAACATCAAAGCTGTTTGTTACTAACAAGTAGAGAAAAACCGCAAAATTTAACTAACTTAGAGGAAAAAAATCAGTCATCCATTAAATCTCTACAATTACAAGGATTATTACCTTCAGATGGTAAGCATATATTTGAGGGAATTATTAATAATTTTACAACTTCAAATTCAGAGCAAGAATGGCAACAACTAATAGATTTTTATGATGGTAATCCTTTAGCTTTAAAATTAGCGTCTCAACTGATTAAAAATACTTGTTCTGGTAAAATTGCTAACTTTTTAGAATATACAGAAAACAAACCTACATTTACAAAACTTTATGATTTAATAGATTGGCATTTCGAGCGACTGAATAAACAAGAACAAGAGGTTATGTACTGGTTAGCAATTAATCGTGAACCTATGTCCATATCTCAAATCAAAAATTATTTAATTTCTCCAAGTTCAAAAAAATTATTACTAGAAACATTGCAATCACTACAAGAAAAGATAACCATTCAAAAGATTGAGAATAAAGACCTAGAAGAAAATGAATATTATAGTCTTCAACCTATGCTGATTGAATATATGACAGATAAATTGATTGATGTAGTTTGCCAGGAAATTCAATCAGGTAATATTAATCATTTGCAAAGTCACACCTTGTTACAAGCTCATACTAAAGATTATGTCAGAGAAAGTCAAAGAAGAGTTATTCTGACTCCAATTATAGACAGACTGATTCTAGATATTTTTGGATGTCAATCTAATTTAGAAGTAGAACTAAAAAATATATTGAAAACAGAAAAAGATAAATATAAAGTCACAGGAAGAAGTGGATATTTAGGAGGTAATATTATTAATTTAGCTTGTCAGCTAAATACAGATTTGAGTAGTTATGATTTTTCGCATCTGAAAATATGGCAAGGTTATTTTCAATGTATTAATTTACATGGTGTTGACTTTTCCTATTCTGATTTATCAACATCAGTGTTTATGGAATCATTTGGTAGTGTTCATGCAGTAGCATATAGTCCCGATGGAAAATATTTTGCTATAGGAGAATCTCAAGGTTATATTTATCTATTTAAAGTTAATGATAGACAAAAATATAAAGTTTTTAAAAGACATAATTGGTGGGTAGTGTCTCTACAATTTAGTCCTGATGGACAAAAATTAGTGAGTAGTAGTTTAGATAAAAGTATTAAAATTTGGGATATAAATACTACTCAATGTCTTCATTCTTTAGAAGAACATACAGAGTGGATTTGGTCAGTTGATTTTCACCCGAATGGAGAGATTTTAGCTAGTGGATGTGATGATAAAACTATTAAAATTTGGGATGTGAATACAGGAAAATGTTTACAAACTTTGAGAGGACATAAAAATGCAATTCCCTCAGTTAAATTTAGTCCGGATGGTAAAATTTTGGTTAGTGGTAGTGCAGATAAAACCATAAAAGTATGGAACATAAAAACTGGACAATGTGTTAAAGAAATTGACGCTCATTGCCCAAGTATTTTTTCCTTGGCTTTTAATTCTGATGGGACAAAAATGGTGAGTGGAAATTTAGATAGAACCGTCAATGTTTGGGATACCATAAATTGGCAGTCTATAGCCACTTTACAAGGTCATAATTTAGGAGTAAAAACAGTTGATTGGACGGATGATAATCAATTTGTAGCAACTGGTAGTTTGGATAGTAGCATCAAGCTTTGGAACACAGATAATTGGCGATGTGTTAAAAGTTTACATGATCACAAAACTTGGATTTGGTCAATAGCTTTCAGTCCTGATTCTCAGACTCTTATTAGTGGAGATAATAATCAAATTCTAAAATTATGGGATATTAAGACTGGGAATTGTATTCACACTTGGCATGGGTATAATAATTGGGTTTATTCAGTAGTATTTAGTCCTAATGGACAGTTTTTAGCTAGTGCAAATTTAGACCATACAGTCAGGCTTTGGGATGTCAAAACTGGAAAATTGCTGAAAACTTTAAAGGGGCATAAAAAATGGGTTTGGTCAGTAGTATTTAGTCCCGATGGAAATTTGTTAGCTAGTGCTAGTGATGACCCAAGTGTTAAGCTGTGGGATGTGAATACAGGTGAATGTTTAAAAACTTTTGAAGATCATAAGAAAGACGAACAAGGAGGAATTTGGACAGTGGCTTTTAGTCCGGATGGAAAATTTTTAGCTACTGGAAGCCAAGATACAATAGTAAAATTGTGGGATATTCATAGTGGAAATTTGGAAAATTTAAAAGCACATCACCATTGGATTTGGGATGTTAAATTTAATCATGATGGAAAAATATTAGCAAGTGCTAGTGATGATCACACTATAAATTTATGGGATGTAAAGACGCGAAAATTGATCAAAACTTTAAAAGGTCATAGCAATAAAGTGAAATCAATTGCTTTTAGTCCTGACAATCAAATTATTGTTAGTGGCAGTGAAGACTGTACTGTAAAACTATGGGATGTGAAAACTGGCAAGTGTTTTAAAACCCTGGAAGGACATAAAAGTTATGTTTATTCAGTTGCATTTAGTTTTGATGGTGAAATAATTGCTAGTAGTAGTCATGATCGCACTATTAAACTATGGAATATCACAGATGGAGAATGTATGAAAACTTTATCTGGTCATACAGATGCAGTTATGTCAGTTAATTTTAGTTCTGAACATGAATTATTAGCTAGTGGTAGCACTGACCAAACAGTGAGACTGTGGGATATAAGGACGGGTGAATGTGTGAATATTTTAAGACCTAAAAGGCCATACGAAGGAATGAATATTACCGGAGTTACAGGTATAACTGAAGCTCAAAAAAATAGTCTTCAAGATTTAGGTGCGTTGGATAATGTCTAATAATTTCTTATGAATAAAGTTATGTTACTTCCTATATTTGTAAGGGTTTAGCACTGCTAAACCCCTATAAAATTTATTATTTACTAACAAATTATTAATAAGCACCTTTTCTATTTAAAACTACTCCAATAGTTTTAATAATCAACTGCAAATCATAGGTGATAGACCATTTGCGTTGATAGTCCAAATCCATACTGACAATTTTCTCAAATTCTGTGATGGTAGAACGTCCATGAGTTTGCCATTCTCCAGTTATACCCGGTTTAACTCTTAATCTTTCCCAGTGATGAGACTCATAATTAATAACTTCATCTGGGGTGGGGGGACGAGTTCCAACTAAACTCATCTCTCCTTTTAAAACATTCCAAAATTGGGGAAGTTCGTCTAAACTGGTACGTCTTAAAAATTTCCCTAAAGGAGTAATACGATGATCATTTGTAGATTTAAAAATATTACCTTGGGCTTGGTTTTTAACTAGATGTTTAAGTTTATCTGCGTTAACTACCATAGAGCGGAATTTCCAAATCCTGAAGGTATGTCCATTAAGACCGCAACGAATTTGAGAATAAAATATGGGGCCTGGATCAATAATTAGAGTGGCGATGGCAATGGGGATTAATACCAAGGATGTGATCATTAAACCAACGATTGCACCGAGTATATCAATTAATCTTTTTATACTATTTACCGCTGATGGATGGGTGTCAGGTTTGGATAATAAACTGGTAATATTCGCATCGGCTACGGTATATTTTATCGCTTTATTTCTTAGTGTAGATGATTGCATATTTGTGTTTAAATTGTATTACTTTATGCCGAAGTTGTATTTTGAACCATTGAAATCTAGGATAAATTGAATTCAATACAATTCTAAGTAATATTTCTGAGTATATAAAGCCTTAAAGGCAAAAATTCATAAAATCTTTTTATTGCATAGATGAATTTTAAATTTTTGATGTTTTTTGTCAGCAGATAGATGACAGGGTAAAAACAGAAGTCACGAAAAAACCAGAATTTGAAAGGTATTTTGCGTAAGTCCTGTCAAAAATGCCCATTCGAGATCATGTTATGTTTTAACTCGGAAATGGGCATTGATGAATCTAGCTTCAACAAAAATTTACGTAAATTTTCTGATCGCTCCTATAAATATCTTTCTGAGGGGGGAAGTATTTTTGAAGAAAACATGATGTTAGGAATTGGCAGCTACAGCAAAATTAACTGCTAATGGTTCTTCTAGAGATTGCAGCGCACTATCTTTAATTGCATCTAGATAACGACGCAATAAGATAAGTTGTTGAAGATTGGGACGATAAGAGAGATTACCTTGTTTTTCAAAGAGTGATGTAGAGGCGATCGCCTGATAATCAGGATTTTCTTGAGATTTTTTGGTCAACCAAATAGAGTATAAAGATTGATCAGCCTGGGTTTCTGTTGCACCTTCTGAGATAAATACAGGTACTAAACCCGCTGGTAGTTCACCTTCCAAGAAAGCCAGTAACCTTTGTTGACAGATGCGGGTATTAATTCCCCGACTTTCAAATAGCTGTAGAACTTCACCAAAAGAAAGAGAACGAGTAGTTTCACCACGTAAATTATCAGATAAAATTTTGAGCAACTCATTAAACAAAAAGTAATCTGTGTACTGTTGTCTAGCGATTTCTAAAACTTGGGGATACAGAGGTAACATCGTCAAACCATAAGCTACCCGACTGCAATTAGGAGCGCCATTGCTACCCAAATATAAATCTTGCACTATTTTGGCATTGGGTAATTTTTGTCTTAACCAACGGTTGACTGTACTGATAGAAGCGACTCCACCGGAAAGAATCGCTTGATTTATTGCTTCCGTGGGAACACCGCGAGCTACCAATAATTTATTAACTTCTCGGTTGAGACGACGCACATAGGGAACAAAAATTTGGGTTTCTAAATCTCGGCGCTGCAATAACCAACGTTGATCAGCTATTTCTAAGGTAAAAGATTCTTGATGTTGCAAAATTAATTTTAAAGCCAACGCAGCATCTAACAAACCCTGTCCTAATAAAGAACTTTCTAATCTTTGTTGTAAGCGGATACGAGCAGTTACATCTGGCTCTCCCACTCGTGGTAATTCTAAACCTTCTAGACTTAAACTAGACCATTTAATTTGATCTAAACCAGGGATAGAAGGTTGCCAAGACTGAGGGTGATTGGTGGTAGCTTGACTACCATTTTGCGTTGTTCCACGGGGTTGGCGTGATTTTGGTGGTAGTAATAATTGACAAATAATATCTTGCTCAATCGCTTTACCTCCATAGGAAAAACCATGTAGCATGAAATCCTTGTGTGTCAATTCACTCAAATCTGTGGGTAAATCAACCAATGCCATTTCCGTAGCAGCTGCACCAACATTCAATGTTAAAGTGCTACCGATACATGATTCCGGATTAGTTTTTAAAGGTTGTAAACCTTCACCATTATTTAATTGCACAAATTGAGAATGACCAAAATCAAGTTCTGGTAGTAAAGTAGCGATCGCCTCCTCTACAAAAAATATCTGTTGAGCATGGGAGACAAGCTGACTAGTAAGTATAGCTTCCCGCACATTAAAGCGATATTGTTCAGACCAACTAGATGGACAAGTACAAATCACACCAGCCAAATTATTAATAATTGTCAGGAAAGTTTCATTATCTATCCCCGCACCATGAGCAATTAACGCCGGAGTGGTACTGATTTGATCTGACTTGAGAGTTAACAGTAATTTAGAGAGCGATCGCAATACCCAAATCAAAGGCCCTGCTGAAAATTCATTTAATTGCAGCACAGGTTCCCATTTTTGCTGACTATTTTTATAAGGAATTGCCACCTGTAAAAAAGGCTTTAAATGAGTAGAGTAAAGATTTTGTTTTGGTGCTGACTTAGAAATATTATTATCCTGTGCTACCACCGCAGGTGTTGTCTGCTCCGGATTTTCCTTATCTATTGCTGAGTTGGGAACGGAAGCAGTCGGTAAATAAACCTCTGCCGGCAAACGAAATGATTGATCAAAAGAAATTTCACCAGATTTATTTTCTGCTGACCAATAAATCGGATAAACAACCAATTGAGAACGATCCAACAAAGCCGCAGAAATCCCCGTTGTACCCAAATCAATTCCTAAATACCAAACTGAGTGAGGATTGATAACTCCTAAATTAGCATTATCACTGGAATTACCCTCTAAATCTTCAGAGACAGGTACAGCAGACTCCGATATGAAATTTTCCCCCCCCGTTGTTTTTTCAGTTTCATCAACATACAAATCAGCAACAGCAGCCAATGGTACATTCTCATTAGTTGGACTGCTATCTGCCATCACCATTTCTACATTTTCAATCTCCGCACTACCATACACAAAACCTTGAGGAATTTGTAAATTAGTTATTTGTTCTGAGCGTGTATTGTCATCCACAAAATCTTGAGAACTTTGTAAATTAGTTATTTGTTCTGACTGTGTATTGTCATCCACAAAATCTTGAGAACTTTGTAAATTAGTTATTTGTTCTGACTGAGAATTTAGCCGCCCATCAAAACTTGCTAAGTCTTGATCCAATTGCTGCAACTGAGCTTCATCTAAAACAATATTGGGAATACCTTCTGTTTCCCCATTTTCATTTTCTAAAGACAGTAAATTTTCCTGTGGTGAAGCTGTAATATATCCTGGTCTTGTTAAATCCGTTGCTCTCATTGATTCCTCTTCTGAAGAGGTAACAACTGGATTTTCTAATATTTTTGGTTTTACCTCTTCCTGACTGGGTAAAACTTCTGTAACTTGTTCTGTGTCGTTAAATTCAACTAATAAATCAGTTAGCACCGTAATTGTATCACTACTATCTGGATGAGAATCCATCAATTTTGGAGTGCTGGCAAATTCCGCCTGTGATTGAGTATCCTCCGGTAATAAGGGTTCTTCCCATAAGTCTACTTGTTCTGTAACTGCTACCAACTCAGTGGTATTTTCCGGTATGGATGACTCTGAAGTAACTAATAAATTAACCTCTGGTTGCTGTGTTTCTGATAAGGGTATACTTTCAGCAGGAACAGCGGTAGAAACTTCATTTGTGACTGCTACAGTAGTCTCAGCACTGGAACTCACAGCATCTGTACCACCAAACAAACTTGCATACAGTTCATCTACTTCATCAATATCAATATTCTCAACTTCAGGTTCATTTGGACTGGTGAAATTCGCTGTTACTGGATCTGAAGGCCTTTGTGTAGTCAACTGTGATAACAAAATATCCAGATTTTCAATAATTTCTGGTTCTTGGGTATCTGTTGCTAGGTCAGAAATTAGTTCTTCAGTTACAGAAACTTGTAAATCCTCTGCCACTGTAGTTAACGGTTCTGGTGAGTAAAGTTGTGATAATACAGTATCTAAATCCTCAACAATCTCCGTTGTTTTAATCTCATCTGTCGGCTCTAAAATTAACTCTTCCTGAACATAAGATTGTGATTCATCAGCTTGAGTCAAATTTTCTTCTACAACAAGAGATGATTCTTCAACTGTTAGTTCTGATAATACAGTATCTAAATCCTCAAAAATTTCCGTTGTTTTAATCTCATTTGTCGGCTCTAAAATTAACTCTTCCTGAACATGAGATTGTGATTCATCAGCTTGAGTCAAATTTTCTTCTACAACAAGAGATGATTCTTCAACTGTTAGTTCTGATAATACAGTATCTAAATCCGCAACTATGTCCGATTCCGGAATTTTTGTAGTCTGCTGGGAAACTACTTCCTCCGCACTGGGAGCAACTGTTTTTTCTTCTGTACCAACATCTACCCCAAAAACAAAAGGTGGAGCATCTGGAGAATGTTCTTGTAAGTATTGACGCAAATTATTTAAGAAATTTGTCATCAACTGTTCACCTTGCATCTCCTGACTGTGCATTCTAGTCAGTGCTTGGGATAAAGACTGATAATAAGTATTAATGTTACGTTCTAATGCTTGAAATACAACATTAACAGTTCCATCCAATGATAGTAAACGTTGATCTAAATCTCTAGCCAGAACATTTAACTTTTCTAGTCCCTGAGTTGATTCTAAAACTGATTGAATATTAGAAGATATATTAACTTCTTGACTATTCTCTCTGTTAATCAAACCAGAGGAACTAGGTGCATTTTGTGACAAATACGGGATTAAATTTGGCACCAAACGATTCGTCAGAACTTGTATAAACTCGTTAATTATTTGTTCTTGGTTAGCTAACTGTTGCGTTAAAGAATAATTTTGGAGTCGTTTTTGTTCTAATTGCCTAATTTCTTGAACTAGAGCAGTTCTTTCTTCTAATAAACCTGAGACTTCTGTCTGTAATGGTTGAATTATTACTGATATTTGCTCTTTTAATTGTTCTATATTGAGGTTTAACTGTTCTTGTAAATAATTATCAGCAACAGTTTTGTTTTGTTCTTGCTCTACATATCGCGTAATCAATGATGATAGTGGTGGTGTCTGTGACTGCTCAGGATTAGTCACCTCCGGTATTGGTTCTGGTGTTTCACTTTGATCAATTGATACCAAAAACGCACGTACTCGCTGTAAAACATTCTTGTCATCTTCTCCCTGACCAGATAGTAGTTTGGACAGGGGATTGCTACTATTGACAAGCAACTGGTCAATATCTGCAATCAGTTTGTTAATTTCATCTTTATTGAAAGTCACTTGATAAGTACCTTAGCTAGAAATGTACTGAGATGTTTATTGTATTTAAAATCATGGAGATTGAGTAAGACATAAAATTGTTTACTCACACCTCTGGGGGTTATTCGTAGCTAGATTAGTGATTTTCTAACTACCGAACCCGTGACTCACACTTAATTAAAATACTTCCCAAATCATGTTTCTGGTAATTATGTCGAAATTTACATATAAAATACCATCATCATCGGTGGTGAGGCATGGGTAAAAAGCCATGTCCGATGCCCAAGGTGGTAAGGGACTATCCCTGTTAAACATTGAAGGAGTAGGTTTACCACCACTTTTAATAAAGACACCAATACCCATGGAAAGACCCATAAATATCTTTAAGTATTTTTCTAGAACACTAAAGGGTTGCCCGGATACCACAAACAAGGTAAACATAATTCTTTTACCCTGGCTGATGTACTTCACATTGACCACAACTAAATTAGAGTAGCAATAATGAATGGCAGGGAGCATCCCAAATGTGCAAATTTATTTTGCTCTAACTAAGAAAAAGCCTCAAGGCTGGATATGATTGAACCGCAAAGGACGCAAAGTACACAAAGGGAAGAGATTTGTAGAGAGTTTTGGGAGTAGCTAAGTTTATTTTTTCAAAATTGGGATGCTCCCGAATGGCATAGCTCAAAACCCAAGAGCATTGACTAGTAAACTCAAATCTACTAATTATGTTATGAATTACTAGGAGATACAACTTAATCCAGAGGCTTCGCTATCTTTTGCATCGGTTTGCTGCCGTTTTGAGTTGGTTCAGGTGTAAAATCAAAACTTTAAGCTTGATTATGTGGTTATAGTCACAGGGAGGTAAAACAGGTGTAATTTATCAGTAAATAATAAGAGACTGTAAAGATGATTAAGAAAAAATTATATAACCCTATTCTTGTGTAACATAATTTAGTTTCCTGTTTGCGGTTAGTGGTAATTTTTCCAAATCTTAGGTTAAAAACACTGGAATTGTTTGTTCTATTAATAGCATTTAATAAATATGTCCTAATGGAAGATAGATATAACTCGCAGTCATCCGACCACAATTGGATCACTTCAGCACCCTTTTTCCAAGGTTTGCCTGAATCTACTGTACAAGTAACTCTTACTCATCTTGTTACCCGTAGCCACCCATCTAACCAAGTGATACTACTGGAAAATGACTGGGGTGGTTCAGTCTATTTTGTCGTAAATGGATGGGTTAAAATACGTACTTATAATTTAGAAGGAAAAGAAGTAACTCTAAATATCATTGGTAATGGCGAGTTATTTGGAGAAATGGCCGCTTTAGATGAAGTTCCCCGTTCTACTGATGTAATTACTCTGACACCAACAACTATTGGTAGTATGCCAGCCCAGGATTTTGTCAAATTGTTACAAATAGAACCTCTGGCTGGTGTAAGATTGGCGCAATTAATGGCCAGAAGATTAAGACAAGTCAACCGTCGTCTACGCTTACGAGAATCCGATAGTCAATCACGGGTGGCTGATACTTTATTGTTTTTGGCAGATGGTCAAGGTAAGAGAGGAGATACAGGAACGGAAATTCCTAACTTACCTCATCGTGAGTTAAGTAGTTTAAGTGGTTTAGCCAGGGAAACAGTGACTAGGGTACTGACAAAGCTGGAAAGAAAAGGCTTGATTATACGGGAACAAGATGTTATTTGCATTCCCGATGTGTCAGCTTTGGAAAAGACGATTATTTAAAAGTTGCCTGGGAAATGGTTGTGAAATTTTGTCGTGTCCTAACCATCTTTTCTGTAGCTATGTCAGTAAGCTGTTAGCATTTACTTCTAACAAATTACAAATTACTAATGAGTATTTTAAATTCTTCACCTGACGAACCGGAGGCAGATCCATCCCTAGAATCATCAAATGCCAGTCTTAGTAATAATTTAGAGCAACAACCGCTACAACGTCCCCAGGTTAAGGTTGATGCACCTCTGAGAATGGTAGAAACTGCTTTTTTGGCCAGCACTGCAAGTTTGATTTGGTTTATTAATTTCTATTTTCCTTTGGGTCCAGTCTTACGAATATTTTTCCCAGTCCCCATTGCTTTGGTTTATTTGCGTTGGGGTAAACGTGCTGCATGGATGTCTGCTGTTACTTCCGGGTTACTTTTGTCCGTTTTGATGGGGCCAGTTCGCAGTATGCTATTTGTGATGCCTTTTGCCTTGATGGGTGTGTTGTTGGGGGCAACTTGGCATCGGCGTGTACCTTGGATTGTTTCCATTACTTTAGGTACGCTGTTGGGTACTTTGGGTGTGTTTTTCCGGTTGTGGTTTTTGTCAATGTTGTCTGGTGAAGATTTGTGGGTATATGTGATTAACCAGGTAACAGAAATTATTGAATGGATTTTCTTAAAACTGCAAATATTGGCGACTCCTAGTGTATTTGCGATTCAGTTAGGAGCTATGCTGTTGATTGCTTTTAATAACTTAATTTATTTATTTGTGGTTCACCTGGCAGCGTGGTTACTTTTGGATCGTCTGGGAAATCCTATCCCCCGTCCTCCTCGTTGGGTACAGGTATTGATGGATTATGAATAGTGATTTGTGATTGGTGATTGGGGAAAAGTAACTAATGACTAATATTAAAATTTATACACAAATTGAACGGGGTGAGGCTTGGTTAAGACGTTATCGCGGTAGTTTCCCTGTGTTTGCTTGTGTTTTAGGTTTTACTGATACTTGTTTAATTCCTGGTATTTCTGCGGCTGGTTTAACTCCAGAGGATAGAAAATATACGGCTTGTGCTGATGCGGAATTTTTATATTATGGTGCAGGACATCAGGCGGTTTACCCTTTACCTCCTTTGACTGCTGGTGCTTCTCCGGTGGTAATTTCTCGCGCTGTGGTGGAAGAACTCAAAATACCTGTTTATTTATTTAATGCGGGTTTAAATTTAATTCCTGCTGTACCATTAATTGATCTGGGTGGGACGAAGGCTAGGTGTGTAAGTACGGGTACGGCGATGGCAATAGGCACTGTTAAACATTTGCTAGAACAGGGTTTGTTTTGGGGTTCTCAACTCAGTGCTGATATTACTGATGGATATTTGATTTTAAGTGAGTGTGTTGTTGGTGGTACTACCACGGCTTTGGCAATTTTGACTGGTTTGGGTATTGATGCTAACACTAGGGTTAACAGTAGTCATCCTGTTTGTAATCATGCCCAAAAGTGGAATGTTGTCCAAACAGGGTTAGGAAAATTTGAACATGACAATTTTACAGATCCTCTAGAACTGGTAGCTGCTGTGGGTGATCCTATGCAGGTGGTGGTGGCGGGAATGGCGATCGCCGCTAGTCGTAAATGTGGGGTTTTATTGGCTGGTGGTACACAAATGTTGGCTGTTTATGCTTTGCTACAAGCGATCGCTAAAACTTATTCTTTGTCTTGGCAACCAGAAGCAGTGGTTGTGGGTACAACCCGCTGGGTAACAGAGGACTCTACAGGGGCCACGGTTGACTTAGCTCTTAATCTAGGCACAAACAGCATGAATTTGGGTACGGAAATTCCGCCCCTAATAGCTACACAATTAAGTTTTGCTGATTCTCGCTATCCCCAACTCCAAGCTTATGAGCAGGGATTTGTTAAAGAAGGTGTTGGTGCTGGTGCTGCCTGTATAGCCGCCTATCTAAGTAAAAATTGGCAGCAAGAACAACTTTTAACAGCCATTGAATCTCAAATTGAGCAATTAATGAATTCTCTGCCGCATTAATTGTTCTTCTAAAGCAGCAATTCGATTATATGCGGCTGTTAATTGTGCCGTTAGTCTTTTGATTTGTAGTTCTGCTGTTATTTGCTTTCCGCCTGTTTGTTGATTATTTGGATAAATCCCATCAATTAACACATCCTTGTGTTCTAAATCAGAATTGAAACTTACTTGTTTTTTGAATTTGAAAGTTTCGACTTGATGTTTTTCTAGATAATTGTCTTCTATTTGCGTTTGCTCTAAAAAGCAATCTGATAACCCTTGAGACAGTTTTCTGTCTAGGCTCTCAATTACTTGATGTAGGGCATCTACTTTATCACTTAAAGTTAGTATCTGTTGCTGTAATGAATCCATTTAATACCTTTTAATACCTCATATTCCCAAATAATTTCTTTATGTTATTCAATTTACTGTCAATGTTAAAAATACTTATGATTTATTTAATCTTTTACATAAATCAAGTTTCTGCCACTTTCCCCGGACAGGAATAAAATTCTGTGTTTTTCTGAACTTTGTTTGCGCCTATGCTTAAAATTATGTTTATAGTTCTAAATTTAAAAATCAATGGATAGAAGGTCTTTTTTACTGGGTACAAGCGGAATCCTGGTGTCTCAAATACTCATAGGATGTAATAATCAGAACCAGAACCAACTAAAAATACAGTTATTAAAGGGTTCTATACCAGGTCAGGTAGTTAACCAATTTCGTAAAACTTTGGAGTCAGGGACAAAATTAAATTTCGTTCCCATTAATCAAATTAATATCGCCTTTAAACAATTACAAACTTGGCAACAACCAAAAGAACCAGGATGGGAGCGTTTTATTCCATTTCGACAAAATCAAAAAACCGCTCCATCTGATTTAGTGACGTTGGGAGATTATTGGCTAAAAGCAGCTATTGAACAAAAACTAATTCAGCCCTTAGAAACAGAAGAAATCAAACAATGGTCAGCATTAAATCAAAAATGGCAGCAACTGGTTAAACGGAATAATCAAGGTAATATAGACCCGAATGGTCAAGTATGGGCTGCACCTTATCGCTGGGGTAATACAGTCATTGTTTATAATCGGGAAAAGTTGCGAGAATTTGATTGGCAACCAACAGACTGGAGTGATTTATGGCGGGAAGAATTGCGATCGCGGATTTCCTTACTCAATCATCCTAGAGAAGTAATTGGTTTGGTTTTAAAAAAACTTGGAAAATCTTACAACACAGAAAATATTGCCAAAATAGCCAACTTAGAAACAGAATTACAAACCTTAAATCAACAAGTGAAATTCTATGATTCCACCACTTACCTAGAACCACTAATTATTGGCGATACTTGGTTAGCTGTAGGTTGGTCAAGTGATGTCATACCCTTACTCAGTCGTTATCCAAAACTGGGTGCAGTAATTCCCCAATCAGGAACAGCAATTTGGGCTGATTTATGGGTAAAACCAGCAGGGGTGAAAAAAAATGATTTACAATCTCGATGGATTAATTTTTGTTGGCAACCAGATATAGCTAAACAAATTATTAAATTTACAGAAACTAACTCACCAATCCCTACAAATATTGCTGATGCTGATATTTCAAAACCATTACAAAGACTGTTATTAAATAACCAGAATTTATTTAATAAAAGTGAGTTCTTACTACCATTATCACCGGATACAAATAAGCAGTATGAGACTTTATTTAAGCAGATGAAAAATGCCGCTTAAACCAAGCTGTTTCTCAATACAGCAGAATTCAGGAGTCAGGGGTGAAACTAGCTTGGTGTCTAAGTTTCAATTTTGATTCTGTACCTAATTGATCTGCAATTTGCTGTAAATTCCTAAAAATCTGATGTTTGGGTCAAACCTAACCGGCTTTGGAAATTCATTTTAATATTACATAAATCTGGTTTAACATCTAGATTACAGGTATATGTTGCTAACAGTTCCTGTTGATAATTAAAAACTCGAATGTTATAACCAAACCCTCTGGCAATTGTACCTACCTTATTCACAAATTTGTAGCGTTCTAAATAATCTAACAAACTCCAAATTTGTTGATTGACAATCAAATCTACACGGGCTGATTCACTGACAGAAGCAGGATATGCTATCCAATTATCTAAAAGTTTATTTTCTGATATTTGTTTGGCCCACCATAAACTAGGAATTGTTAAACCTTGGGAAGCGATGGTATCAGCTGTGATTACAGAACCGTTAGGTTCATTTAATAAACTTAATTCTAAGGGAGCATTGGAGGCCAGAGGTATGTTTTCAGCCTGTGATGAATAAATTGGTAAAATTGCCAAGGTAGTCAAGCTGAAGCTAAATATTCTCAATATGAGTGATAGTGATTTTTGATGGGTAACAAAGTTGAATTTCAGCATAATTTAGGTTGAATGGAAAATAACTAGAAAAATTTTAGTTTTAATAGGTAAAAAGAAAAAATGGTTTTGGGGGTTTTGATGATTTTACTTTTTTTTACATAGGTTTTTCACACTGACGTACTTACTTAATCAATAAACATAGAAACATTACCGTGTTATTGACAATATCTAAAATTTCCAACTTTATCTTGATACTGCTAAACTGGTTGAGAATCCCAACAGTCAATAATTATGCTAAAGCGTTCCAAGTTCGAGACAACCCAGTCTCAAATTATGCACCGTGCAGAGGATCTGATCAGCGCAGCCTCAAATCGCTATCGGATTACTGTTCAAGTGGCCAACCGCGCCAAGCGTCGCCGTTATGAAGACTTTGAAAATAACGAAGATGCGATTATGAAACCTGTACTCAGAGCAATTATTGAAATGTCTGATGAACTAAATCAGCCGGAAATTATCGGGGAATTATAACTTTTGTGACGCTGGGAATTGGGTGTAAGTTTCCAGTTCCCAGTTTTTTGAGGTTAATAAAGATGAACAAGAAAAGAGCTTTATTTTTCAGTTTTAAATCAAAACCGATCATTGCCTTGATAATGATCATTATCGCAGTTTTGGGTTTGGGTGGCTCAAATTTTCTGAGTGTTAAACCTGCTATGGCCCAGATTATTAGCCCTAGTGATGTTTGGCAAATTGTTTATCAGCAATTACCAGATTTACCAAAAGAAAATCAATATATAAGTAAAGATACTGGTAAGGTAGGTGAAAATAACACCTTAGCTAGTCGCTTGATTCGTTATCACATTTATACTAAAGGTAGATCCCCCATCTATCGTTTAGATTGGAAGTTAACTTTAGCTGACTATCTTGAGGCAAATGAGGTTATTTATGAAGCATCCTATCCAGGTAATGACTTTTTACGTCAAAACCCCTTACCAGGCGATCGCCAAGCCATAGCCAAACTTACCCGCAAACAACGTAATGATTTAGTTCAAGTTTTAGTTAATATCTACAATCCTAGCAACAGGTGACAGGTTAAAGTTGACAGGTTACAGGTGACAGCTTATAGGTTGCATAATATTTTTACCAATGACTAATACAAAAGTAATTAAAAGCGGAAATGGTTGGCGTATAGGTTGGAATCCAGACGCACCAAAGTTCAAAGGCTTAGTTGGTACAGATGATTGGGCAATAGAATTAACAGAAGCTGAACTAAATGATTTTTGTCGCTTAGTGAGTCAGCTTGCAGATAGCATGAAGCATCTAGCCTCTGAATTAATGGATGAAGAAAAAATTGCCGGTGAAGCGGAAAGTGAGCTTTTATGGATGGAAGTCGAAGGATATCCCCACAGTTACAGTTTGCGCTTGATTCTCAATACAGAGCGTTGTGTAGAAGGAAAATGGGATGTGGAAGCTGTGCCAGGTTTATTGCAAGCTGCGGCTGTCCTAAAAGTGTTCTGAAAATTGTTCTGAAAAGTTTTCTAAAAAAGGCTTGCCATTTTCCTGAACATCATGTTAATTTAGTGAGAGTGACTTAATTAGTTTAAGATTCACAAATTTGGCATAAATCCCCAAGCCAAAATATAGAATCTAAAACGTACGATTAAGTAAACGGGGCGTAGCGCAGCTTGGTAGCGCGCCACTTTGGGGTAGTGGAGGTCGTGGGTTCGAATCCCGCCGCTCCGATTGATTTAAAAGTCTTAATATATCCCTATTTTGTCGCTTTCCGGATGAAGCAAGTAGTAAATAAACCTTTTTACCTGGAAGCATAAAAGGGTTTAAATCTATTCATTGCATCAATTAAGATGATTGAATCCAAGCAATAAATCGGAATTGGGAAAAATATCAAGCCAGGGATAAATCAACCAAAATAGTCAGAGAGGTTGAACAATTAAGCGCAGATGATTGAGAACATTCTTCCATCCACTTCTTGTCACATCTTATTTGCAACCACCTTCTCACCCGTTAAGTTCTGGAAATCTCCTAATTTGAATTTGGTGTAATCGTGGTCCAATTACCGATACTACAGTAAATTCTAGATTTTCATAACGTAAAGTCTCCCCCTTAGTGGGAATTGCTTGTAGTTGATACAGTAAAAACCCACCCAAGGTTTGATATTGTCGCGTTAAAGGTAAATTGGTATGTAACACCTCATTGATTTCTTCTAAATTAATCTGTGCTTGCACTAAAAATGTTTGCGGATCTAACATTTCAATCAGCAAGTCATCGCTAACATCTGGTTCACCTGCATCACCTATAATCTCAGCAATTACATCTTGAATTGTCACCAGTCCCACAATACCGCCAAACTCATTAACAACAATCACCATTGCTGGTTTTTCTTGCTGCATCATGGGTAATAATTCACTTAACAAAGTCTGTTCTGGAACAAAGCGAGGGGGACGTATCCAAGGTTTAATCTGTGATTCTAAGGTCAATTTTCCTGTAGCTAGAGGTAATGCCAAATCCTGAAAGTAAACAATACCGCAAATATTGTCTAAAGACTCACCAATAACAGGATAACGGGAATGACCAGTCACAGTTATTTCTTCCAAAAATATTTGGAATGTAGCATCTTCAGATAAAGTCACAATGCTATTCCGGGGAATCATCACATCTTGAGCAGTAATGTCTCCAAATTCAAACACATTATTCAGTAGCTCACGTTCTGCTAATTCCAAACCCGTTGATTCCCGTTCTGTGGAGATAATCAATTGCAACTCTTCAGGAGTTACAGGTGGCCGCCAACTTTGACCTGTGTATTCAATGCCAAATAACCTTAACAGGTAACGGGTTGATTGATTGAGAACCCAAATTACTGGACTGAAAAATCGGACTATCGCTCTGACTGAAGGAGCTAAGAACCTGGCCAGTTGTTCCGAATACAACATCGCAATTGACTTAGGAAATAACTCCCCTAAGACAATTTGTAAATAGGCAATTAAAAAAAATGTGATGGGAACTGAGAAAGAATGAGCCAGAAAATTACTCAAATTCCCAGGTAAAGACCAGGACTGTAACCAAGCCTCTAACAAAACAACAATGGTACTTTCGCCAATCCAACCTAAGGCCAAACTAGAAAGAGTAATTCCTAATTGAGCAGTAGACAGCAATCTGTCTATACTACGTTGTAATGTTTCTACTGCGATCGCAGGTATATCACCAGCCTGAACTAGCTGATGAATACGAGTTCGTCGCACAGTTACCATGGAAAATTCCGCTGTTACAAAGAAGGCATTAATTGCAATCAGCAGTAGAACTGATAACAATCGCAACCCAATATCTGTCCAAATTAAGTCAGGAGAACCGATCACCGCTAAAGCTCGTGCCAAAATTATGCCGATACCAACAAGCTAACAATAGCATTTCTATTTTTCCACAGGAATATCAGAGACTTGTAACTTTAGTTTTTGCGCTGGATAATCCGTGAGAGCTAGTGATATGCTACCAACATTATCTAGTAAAGCTGTAGGAATGCTGATAGTACCTGTAAATGTTGGTCCATTTGCTGGTAACTCTGCTGGTAATCCTTCTGTAATCGCGCTTAGGGTTCTACCTTTATCGTCTGTAACATCTAAAAAACTATATAAAAATCTGACAGAGTCAGCACCTTGATTTTGCATTTTCACTCTTACTAATAAATCCCCACCGGAGTAACGAACAGATTGTACAGACATAGATACACCTTCGCTGTCAGAAACAATAGGAAATCCTGGTTTTAGTTTTTCTTGAGCTACTTCTTCCTGCTTTTCTGTTGTTTTTGTCTTTTGAGGTTTGATTTCATCATTATCTTGAGTGGTTTTTTTCGCTGTTTTATTTTCCTGGATTCTGGCTTTGGTACTTTTGATGATGTCTTCCTCTTTTAACAGGGTGATTCCTACCTGTTGCACTTTGTTATTATTACTACTAGAAAATTTGGTGGTAGGACGACCATCCGGTGACGATACACCCTTGAGGGCAGAGCTACCCATGGTAAACCCTAAAAATGCACTGACAGAACCTGCTCCCAGCATGAGAGTTAACAATACCAAGGTGAGAATTACAGTGGAATTTATTTTCATCGCTAATAATCTATTACAAGCTAACAATAATTGTTTTAAAAGGATTATGACGTTAATGCCCGATTATGGAAACTAACTTCATCATTATTCTGCAAAAAAGTATCAAACCGCTATCATTCTCTGAATTTGTAATTAACAAAGTTTCATCATTAGATTCTATAAGCTCAGAAATTTTTTTTGTTAACTCTATAAAAATATGCTATAATTGCCTACGTGTGTTTATCTAAAAGTCAAAAGTACATAAACTTAGACTAGATGATAACAAAAACGCGCGCCTTTGGCCGATTGGGGAGGCAACGAACTCATAATTCGTCTTCAGGCTGGTTCGATTCCAGCAGGGCGCACTTTACAAAACAACTTCATATCGCACATCATCTAGACGAATTATGATTTCGCCGTATACTCTTGTAATACTGGTAAATAGAGTAATTAACTAGCAGTATTTTAAGGTGAAGATGGAAGCTTTTGCAGTGGATAAGTAGTTGCCTACTTTCTCCCAGTTTTCTCTCAATACAACCATTGTATCGCCAAAACAACAACTTACGGGTAATTGGTTGATTATGGTTTCGCCCATTCGCGCTGTTACTTTGTGTTATTTGTGTAAATCCTGTAACAATTAAACGCAGATGAAGAAATATGGATTTAGATAGATAATAATGATTGTAGAATTTTCACGTTTATCTGTTTCTAAAATAGATTAAACTGAAAGTTAAGATGATGGTGTACAGAATTGGCAAGTTGATTATTTCTGATTTTACATCTGTGTTTATCTGTGGTTAATTATTATTTAGCCAGTAAAGTATTAAGGTGTAGTTAAAAATGATTGATAGTAATAATGATATTTTATCATTTTCCGAAGCAGTAACAATCCCTCAAGCTGCTCCTAATTTTAAATCCGGTTTTATTGGCATTATTGGCCGTCCTAATGTGGGTAAATCAACTTTGATGAATGAGTTGGTAGGACAAAAAATTGCGATTACTTCTCCTATTGCTCAAACTACTAGGAATCGTTTACGGGGAATTTTAACTACTGAAAAAGCGCAGTTAATTTTTGTAGATACTCCGGGAATTCATAAACCCCATCATCAATTGGGAGAAGTGTTGGTAAAAAATGCCAGAATTGCGATTGAGTCGGTGGATGTAGTTCTGTTTGTAGTTGATGGTGCGGTTGTTTGTGGTGGTGGCGATCGCTTTATTGTGGATTTACTTAAAGGTAGTCAAATACCAGTAATTTTAGGGATTAATAAAGTTGATCAACAACCTTTAGAGTTTCAACAAATAGATGAAAGTTACTTACAGTTAGCTAGGGAAAATAAATGGCAAGCTGTTAAGTTTTCTGCCTTAAATGCTACGGGTTTATTAGAATTACAAGATTTATTAATTGACAATTTAGAACCGGGTCCTTTTTATTATCCACCGGATTTGGTTACTGATCAACCGGAAAGATTTATTATGGGTGAATTGATTCGAGAACAAATTTTATTGTTAACCCGTGAAGAAGTTCCCCATTCTGTGGCGATCGCCATTGATTTAGTCGAAGAAACCCCAGCTATTACCCGTGTTCTTGCTACTATTCACGTTGAAAGAGACTCCCAAAAAGGCATTTTAATTGGTAAAGGTGGGACAATGCTAAAGTCTATTGGTAGCGCTGCACGGCAACAAATTCAAAAACTAATAGCGGGTAAAGTTTATTTAGAATTGTTTGTGAAAGTACAACCAAAATGGCGACATTCAAGAGTTAGGTTAGCAGAATTGGGATATAGAGTTGAAGAATAGGTTTAACAGATTGGTAATGGGTAATAACAACTTACAACACCAATCGCCCATAAATTGCTGTAGGTTGATGAGATAACCAAGCCCACATTTGATCACCATAGGAAAAATGCCACCATTCTCTGGGGTTGCGTGTAAATCCCACTTGCATCATCACATCATTCAACAACTGTCGTAATTGATGAAATTCTGGGTTTTTATTAATAAAAAAATCGGGGTAGGAACGATCAGACATTTCATCAATGGGTGAACCCATATTCACAACTTCCCCATGATTATTTACTAAAGTAATATCCACCGCAGCACCTGTACTATGAGGGGGAGGAGTATTCATATCTAAACTTGGTACAGCCCAAATATCATAAACTTGTTGCCAAATTGCTGCTAATTCTTGGGGTGATAAATCTGATTTTTTTAGTTCTTTTTCTGTTACAGCTTGTGCAAAACTATAATCAACCATAAACTGTTGTACAGCCACTGGGCGGTAAGCGTCAAATATTTGAATATACCAATCAGGATGTAATGAATGTAGATAATTCTGAGCAGCAATTAATTTTTCAACAACAGTTTTTCGCAGAAAATAAGGTGAATATTTTCCATAATTAGCACCTAATTTTTCGTAAGGATGGGGAGTTTCTACAGCGAATAATTCTAGAGGTATTTTGACTAAAATTTCGCCAGATTCAATGATATTAATTTTATGATATGGACGCATAATTTTTATTGATAAACTAAAAAATTACTAATTTTTCATTCATGATCTTGACAACATGAATGTTTTTCCTTTTCAGGAACAGGATCATAACCTCCAGGGTGGAAGGGATGACAACGTAGAATTCGCCCAATAGCCATCCAGCTACCACGGATAACCCCAAAACTTTCAATAGCTTGAATAGCATACATTGAACAAGTAGGTTGAAAGCGACAAGTGGGGGGAAATAGGGGAGAAATAAACAACCGATAACCCTTAATTAGCCAAATTAATAATATTTTCATGACCAAATCGTTTACAGTAGTATCGAAGTGCTAGAATCATCAGTTACGCCATTGTTTACTACATTTCCTAGTTTAGAATCTACTTTCCCATTGTGGCTGCAAATTAGCATCTCTGCTGCTTGGGTATTATTGATAATTCTCATCGCTTGGTTGGTGAGTCGCTTTACTGACAGCGAACCCGAAATTATTCGTAAAATAGTTCATATTGGCACAGGCAATGTAATTTTACTAGCCTGGTTACTAAATATTCCTGCCATAGTTGGGATTACAGCTGCTATTTTAGCTAGTTTAATTACTCTATTATCCTACATTTTTCCGATTTTACCAGGAATTAATAGTGTTGGTCGTCAAAGTTTGGGAACATTTTTCTATGCTGTTAGTATTGGGATTTTAGTTGCTGTTTTTTGGGATTTGCAACAACCTCAATATGCAGCTTTAGGAATTCTTACTATGGCTTGGGGTGATGGACTAGCGGGTTTAATTGGGAGAAGATTTGGTCAGCATAAATATCAACTGTTTGGCTCAAATAAAAGCTGGGAAGGTTCTTTAACTGTAACTCTTGTGAGTTTATTGGTTTGTATTTTAATTTTATTGGCGACACAAGGTAATAGTTGGGAAATATGGTTAATATCAATAGTTGTAGCGATAGTAGCTACAGCTTTAGAAGCTATTTCTTTTTTAGGTATTGATAATTTAACAGTTCCTATTGGTAGTGCAGTTTTGGCTTATGGACTGGTGCAAATTCTAGCTTTGAATTGAAATAGAAACCGAAAATCAACAGTAATTACGATAGATTTATTAAATACATTCAAAAAGCTCTGTTATTAAAGAGATAAACTTTCCATCTTTAGCTTTATCTATAAAAATTTAAATATTTTATATCTACTTTGGGGAGTAAATATAGTAATTTGGATTTATATCCCTAGATTTATGAATTACTTAGCGGTAATGCTTATAGTTTGGTTATTAGGTTGTGATTCACCTAATTTCGTAAGTGAGGCTAATAATTATGTCAAATCAAATAAATTCTGCTTTGTTCGTGACATTATCTGACTACCAACAAGAATTTATTACTGGTGGGGCTGATTTTGAATTGGCTGGTAGTAACTTCGCTAACAGATTAGCAAATCTGCAAGGTACTACAGTTTCTGGTCCTAACGGTAGCACCGGTAATTCTATAGGTACAAGTTCTGCTACCAATACCGCAGCGCAAGACTTGTTAGGGTTGGGTGCAGCTACTATTCCTGATGTTGGTGCTTTGGGTGCTGCACCTATTCTGAATGGACAAGGAGCAATCGAAGGGCCAATGGCTGGAGCAGTCCCTGTCGCCCCTGTTGGTGGTGGCGGTCCTTTCGGAGGTGCTGGGGGTCCTTTCGGCTAATGTAGCCTTAGTTTTTTGATATTTTATCTTGTCTAAAAAATCAACTTTTAACTATACCAGATTGCTTCTTTTATCTAGAGTTGGTAATCTCAAATCAAATTACCCAAGTTTTCTGGACACTTTTATCTAAAATCTGCAATTGTGATTTTTAATTATTAACCAGTAATTGCAGATATTCGGTTTTTAGTTATATCAAGCTGTACTTCATAATCTCTGCGGTACGCTTGAGACTAGATTCCATAAATGTTGTGTGTGAGTTGATTTTTTTAGCAATCTTTAAATAATGGATTCTAGAGGTGATTCTGTTTATTTCACCGAAAACATTAATCAGTTCATTTACTAGAATCCTTTTTTTTAAAATGATATCATTTAGGCTGAAGATTATGTCATATATCACCATACCTTTACTTACAGATTTATCTGAACAACAACAGGAAATTATCACTGGTGCTACTGATTTTGAGTTAGCTGGTAGCAATTTTGCCAATAGAATTGTGATGTTACGCGGTTTAACATCTTCTGGACCTAATGGTAGTTTTGCTAGTTCTTTTGGTCAAAGTTCGGAAGTTAATACCGCAGCACAGGATTTTTTAGGATTGGGTGCATTATCTATACCTAATTTTCCAGCTTTAGGACAAGCACCGATTCTTAATGGTTTACCATCTTTACCCAGACTTGGTTTAAGAAGTTTAGGCAATTTAATCAATCAAGATACTTAATTTTGATAATCTGGCTAATTAATTTACGGTAAGCAAGGCTGATAATTATGTTATTAAAAATAATCCAACCACCATTATTGATGGAAATACCTAATCACGATCAAGAATTAATCAAGGGTGGTAATAAAGCCCAGATGAGTAATAATAAATTTACTCAGGAAAACTCTAATACTTTCCAAGCGAATAATGCTGATAAGTTTGGCAATATTTCTCAAGTTCAAACTGATTTTAGTGATGTTAACAGTGGCGCGCAGTCCATATTATCATCTGATGTGATTGGTCAAAATCAATCCCATGGCATAAATACTTTAACAGCAATTTAACATCATGAGCTAGGAATTTTATGATTAGACTTGATGATTTATCAGTTATAGGAAGAGGGGAGAGGAGATTCTAATTACTCGCTCAATGTAAGTGAGGACTTTGAGGGAGTTTGAGCGTTCTCCTCGGTTTTCTCTCAGCGTTGCCTACGTCAGAGATATCAAGAAAAGTTATTACCATAATTGGTTTTAACTTCTCCTATCCCCCACAAACAATTATAGATGATGATTAGGAATCTGACACTTTTTTCTCTTGATTTAAGAAATATAAATCTATTGTCATCAGCTTGATAATTTTCACACATAAATATCATCAATATCTGTCAAAAGTGAGATGTAAATATACTTGTTTCAGGTTTT